>JAHRAM010000049.1 GCA_020027305.1 Acidimicrobiia bacterium
GCCACAATGTCAAACATCAGCATGGCATCGGCTTGCCCAGCCCCGATACGGTTGGAATTGATGTGGGGTGTCATTGAAACTTTGAGGTGTGATGACACCGTACCAGCCTTTTGGCTAATGCCAGTTTGGTCAAGGGCGCTCACAAACTTTCCATCCAAAAACGCAGCGGTTGCCAAAATCTGGTTCACGGTCAAGACACCAGTGCCCCCAATCCCGACTGCCATAACTTGGCCTTCAGTTGGGATGAATTCAGGTTCGTCAATATTGGTTTCCAGTTTTCGAATGACGGGCGGTTTTCTGAGCCGTTTGCGGTCCTTTGCAACCACCGTAACAAAAGATGGGCAGTTGCCTTCCATGCAGGTTAAATCTACATTGCAGGAATCTTGATGTATTTGGATTTTTTCACCCAGCGGGGTATCAACGGTGAAGAGACTTAGACAGTTTGATACATTGCTACAATCACCACATCCCTCACAAATGGCTTCGTTTACCGCCACCCGTTCTTTCGGCTGAGCTAGCTGGCCTCTCTTCCGCTTTCTACGAGTTTCAGCAGCACAGGCTTGGTCATAAATCAAAACGCTCACGCCAGGCACCTTTCTCAACTCGCGTTGAACTTCATCCAACTGGCTTCGCTCGCGAACCATCACATCGGGTGCCCATTTTGCCTTGCGCGGATATTTATAGACATCATCAGCCACCACCACAATCTCTCGCACTCCTTCGGCATAAAGTAGCTGTGTGATTTCTGGCACAGAAAGGTTTCCAGCAGCAGTTTGTCCGCCAGTCATTGCCACGGCGTCATTATAGAGCAACTTAAATGTGATATCCACATCAGAAGCCAGTGCTTGACGAATCGCCAGAGAGCCAGAGTGCATAAATGTTCCATCCCCAAGATTTTGGAAGCGATGCTTTGACTCAACAAACTTAGATGCTCCAATCCATTGCGAGCCTTCCCCGCCCATATGGGTTATGCCTTCAGCATGTCGATGGGGCATAAACAAAGACATCGTGTGACAACCGATTCCACCTCCAGCAATAGAACCCTCTGGCACAGCTGTTGAGCGATTATGTGGGCAGCCCGAACAATAATAGGGGATACGCCGTGGAAGTTCAGACTCTGCTGGCTGGCTCAGTGATAAATATTGTGAGATATGCTCAGCTGAAACTCTCACTTTTTCACCTAAAAATGCACGTAAAGATGGAATCAGCGACTCAGCTGTAAAGGTTGTCCAAGATGGGAGCAAAGCATTGCCATTTTCATCAAAGCGACCAACTACCAGCGGGCGATTGCTCATTGGATAAAGAGCAGACTTAACTTGGCTTGCCAACTGGTCTAACTTTTCTTCCATCACAAATATTTTTGTCACGCCTTTGGCAAAGTCTTTAAGGGCGCCTTTATCAATCGGCCAAATCACGGCAGGTTTGTGAATACGAATTCCCGCCTTAGCCAAATCTGTTTCTTCAATGCCAAGTGTAGAAAGCGCCTCCATTACATCATAAAATCCCTTGCCTGCAACAACGATTCCCAGCTCGGCTGAACTATCCGTAGCACCAAAATTCTGGTGAAGCGGATTTTCAGCGATGAACCACTCGGCTGCTGGCTTTCTATAGCGGTGGAATTCTTCTTCTAGCATATGCGATTCGGGGGGAAGCAAGCTGTTGCTTCTGGTTTGAATGAATGGTTGCCCGTTAACTTCAAACTGGGAGGGCGAAATCTCAATTCGATGGTTGCCTACATCGGCGCTGGCATAAGCATCTGCCATGTCGGTAACAATCTTTAACCCACACCAAAGCCCAGAGGCACGAGATAGAGCATATCCATATCTGCCATAGTCGATGACTTCTTGAATGGAGCCAGGATAAAGCACTGGAACCGCCAAATCTGCCAAAGCGCTTTCAGTAGCAGAAGGAATGGTAGAGGATTTACACTCAGGGTCATCGCCGACCACACAAAGCACTCCGCCGTTTGGGTCGGTGCCAGATAGGTTGGCATGGCGGATGGCATCGCCCGAGCGGTCAAGCCCAGGTGCTTTGCCATACCACATTCCCATCACGCCGTCAAAGAGGGCGTCGTTCATTGTGGTTGAAAGTTGTGTTCCCCAGATTGTGGTGGCAGCCAAATCTTCATTTACAGAATTCAAAAAGTGGATGCCGTTGTTGACTAATTGCTCTCTCGCCTTCTGGTAAGCGAGGTCGACTCCACCCAATGGCGATCCACGATAGCCAGTTAGAAGAGCAGCTGTTGAAAGACCGTTGGCACGGTCGCTAGATATTTGGTCGACGAGAATTCGCAAGATAGCATCGGTGCCAGATAGAGCGATAGTGCCAGACTCAGTCTGAAAGCGGAGGTTGATTAGCGCTTGCCTTGCCACCTCATCTTTTGTGGCTCGATTAATTGATGCCAAAGAGGAAATTCCAGCTGGCTCCATATATAGAAGTCTACTCTAAATTATCGCCCAAACCATAAAAGTCGTGCGGAATGCTAATTTATGTATTCCGCCAGCTTGTCAAGCTCTTTTAGTGCCTCATTTTCAGGTAAAGATTCCAAACGGAGCACTGCTTCTGTTATTCCTAGGCTTTCATAATATTTGAGTTTGTCTTCATCAGGTAGCACCCCAAATGGAACAATATCTATTTCATCCATAGTTCTTCCGTGTCGCTCAACTGCTGCTTGGAGCGTTGGGATGTTGTCTTTCATTCCTGCTCCGCCGATTGGCATCCACCCATCTGCTAGTTCGCCGATGTGGTCAAATAGTTTCTCGCCGCCAGCACCACCGATTAGCACCTTGGGTCTTTTGTTGTTAGGTTTTGGCCAACTCCAGCTGGGTGAGAAGTTCACGAATTCCCCGTGGAACTCACCAGCTTCGTTTCCCCACAGCTCATACATCCCAAGCAGCCACTCTCGAAAAGCTGTTCGCCGCTTGTTGTAGTCAATGCCGTGGTGTGCCATCTCTTCTTTGTTCCAGCCATAGCCAGTTCCAAAAACGAACCGCCCGCCGCTTAGATGGTCTAGGCTGGCAACAGTTTTAGCCAGCGCAATAGGGTGGTGCTGAAGAATAAGCGACACCCCCGTGCCGACTTTAATCGTTTTTGTGGCTTCAAGTGATACCGCCGATGCAATAAACGGGTCAAACGTTCGGCTGTATTCTTCAGGCAAAACAGGTTCGCCAGTTGGGGCTGGCGTTTCACGGCTGGCGGGAATGTGCGTGTGTTCAGGAAAATAAAGCGAATAAAATCCACGTTCTTCGGCAGCTTTTGCCAGAGTGGAGGGGTCAATCGACAAGTCGGTTAAAAATATGGCTATTCCCAGATGTTTCATTTGGTGCGGTTCATTTTCAGCTACTTTTTATTTGTGCTCCTATAAGTATTTTAAGTTCCTATAAGAATTTCATTTTAAGTCAAAAAATACCTAAACTATCTTTAAATCGCCAAACATTGGAGAGAAAAATGAAAGTAGTAGTTGATTACGACCTTTGTGAAAGCAATGCTGTCTGTATGCAGGTAGCGCCTGAGATTTTTGAGGTGCGCGACGACGATTTCTTATATGTGCTGAACGAGACGCCTGATGAGTCGCTTCGTGAGAAGTTGGTTGAGTCAGTGCAGCGCTGTCCTAAGCAGGCGATTTCTATTGAAGAGGACTGATTGGATTCCATCTGTATAGTTGGGGCATCGCTTGCCGGAATTAGAGCGGCACAAACATTAAGAAGCGATGGTTTTTCGGGGCAAATAGTCTTGGTGGGCGATGAGCTGGAAAAGCCCTATGACCGCCCGCCACTTTCTAAAGAGGCGCTTTTTGACCCTGCCTATAATGAGGGCGAACCGCTCTATTTGGTGAAGGGGCAAGACTATGATGCTCTTGAATTAGAAGAGCGGTTGGGCTGGCGTGCGACCAGTTTGAATGTGGAAGAGCGGATTGTTGAGATTGGTGAAGTCGGCGAAACTATTACCAAAACCGAGCAAATCCAAACCGATGCCATTTTGCTTGCTACTGGAGCCAGGGCGATAAATATATTTCGTGAAAATCTGGCGGGCGTCTACACGCTCCGCTCTTTTGAAGATTGCGTTGTTATTAGGCACGAGCTTTTGGCGTTGGCAGAACAAGTGGAATCCAAGCAAGCAAAATCAAAACGGGTAGCTATTGTTGGCGCTGGGTTTATCGGGTGTGAAGTAGCAGCGGTTGCTCGATGGTTGGGCTTAGAAGTTTCACTTATTGAAATGGCGAGCCAGCCACTTTCACGCGTGCTGGGAGAAGAAATCGGAGCGTGTGTGGCAGACATCCATCGTGAAAAAGGAGTTGATGTTCATTTGAATACAATGGTAGAAGGTCTCATTGGCGAAGAGCCAAATCGTGTGGAAGGATTGTATCTTGTGCCCTTTGTGGCAGGTGAAGGTAACGGGGCCACACCTAAAACTGCTGAAAAAGAAGAACTTCCAGCCGATTTAGTAATAGTTGGGGTGGGGGCAACGCCAAACATTGAATGGCTGGAAGGTTCGGGCTTGGCACTTGATGAAGAAAACAAGGGAGTACTTTGTGACGAATATTGTCTGGCTGCTGAAAACATTGCTTGTGCTGGTGATATGGCGAGTTGGATGAACCTGCGATATAAAAAGCAGATGCGGGTGGAGCATTGGGATAACGCCATTGAGCAATCAAAGTTTGCTGTGAGAAATCTTTTGGCTGGTGGCACTTCATCAAAAAGCAAGGGCATCCAAGAACCATTTGCTCCTATTCCATGGTTTTGGAGCGACCAATACGAACACAAAATCCAGCTGTCTGGCATTCCCAGCATTGATTCTAAAACCGTAGAGTTTGAAATTTTAGACGGAAGCATTGAAGAGAAAAAGTTTGCAGCAGTATTTAAACAAAATGGAAAGGTCACGGGCATATTCGGGCTAAACACCCCTCGGCTGGTAATGACGAACCGCCATCTTATCGAAAGTGATTTCCCATTTCCGCCCTGAGATATTTCTAACTTAAGATATTACAACCTAAGATATTGATATGGCTGAAAAAAACCCTTACGATTTAGCAGGCGATGCTGCTACCCAGCTTAATGAGACGTTAGGCGAAAAAGCTGGCGCTCATAAAGCTGCGCTGGTGCTTGGTTCGGGATGGGCAAACGCCCTTAGCGAACTCGGCGAGCAAACGGCAGAGGTAGAAGCACACACTTTGCCAGGCTTCATCGCCCCCACAGTTGCTGGGCATGGCAGCAAAATATTGTCGATTGACACAGGCGACAACAAGGTAATGGTGTTTCAAGGCAGAACCCATCTCTATGAGGGGCATAGTGGAGTTGATGTGACCCATGGCGTGAGAACAGCTTGGGCAGCGGGGTGCGAAGTTATAATTTTGACGAATGCTTCAGGTGGAGTGAACCCAGATTATGAGCCAGGGCAACCTGTGTTGATTTCTGACCATATAAATATGACTGGAACGTCCCCTTTGGCAGGGCCAGCGCCTCCTAAAGAGTTGGGCATCCGATTTGTAGATCTTTCAGAGGCATATTCAAAGCGCCTTCGCGAACTGACGAAAGAAATCGCCCCCGATTTGACAGAAGGCGTCTATGCAGGATTTATGGGGCCGCACTATGAGACCCCTGCTGAAGTTCAGATGGCAAAAACTATGGGGGCAGACATGGTGGGGATGTCGACCGTGTTGGAATGCATCGCTGCCCGCTATTTGAAGTTGGAAGTTCTTGGGATTTCGCTTGTCACAAATATGGCAGCTGGCGTGAGCGATGAACTGCTCGACCATGAAGATGTGCTGGCAGTTGGAAAGCAATCATCCAAGCGAGTCGGCACTATCTTAAACGGCGTCATCAATCGGCTCTAGCGGGTTTTCTCTGTTTAAGCTCTGCGGGAATTATTTAGGAATTTGGCACAAATAGAATACAAGGCACAAAACATAAAATATAGAGCAAGAGACAGGCAAGAGTAGTCTGAGTTAAAACAACTTGTAAAAACATATATTCAAAAAATACCACCAAAAAAGCCACACCTAAAAAATGAACTTCCAAGAAGTTGAAAAGCTAGCACGAATTTGGCTGAGCGTTGATCCAGACCCTGAAACTTGGAGTGAGCTTGAAGAGCTGCTTAAAAGTTTTGAGGAAGATGGAAGCGAAAGTGGCGCCCAAAAACTAACCTCCCTCTTTGATGGAGCACTTTCTTTTGGAACAGCAGGGCTTCGTGCCGAGTTAGGACCTGGCCCAAAAAGGATGAACCGAGTGCTGGTTCAATTAGCTACAAGGGCATTGTTGAAGACAATAGAAGAGGCGGGGGATTCCAATATCTATGCAAATTCCATTCCAAAAGTCGTCATTGGTTATGATGGCAGAAAAAACTCAGATGTGTTTGCAAGAGACATTGCGGGCGTTGTTTATTCGATGGGTGGAACTCCGCTTTTGATTGACGCCAAACTTCCGACCCCAGTTTTGGCAAGGAGTGTGTTGAGCAAAAAGGCAGCTGCTGGGATAATGGTAACCGCTAGCCATAACCCCAGAGCCGACAATGGATACAAAGTCTATTGGGCAGATGGCTCACAAATCACTTCCCACAGCGACCGACTGGTAGAACGAAAGATTTTAGATTTTTTGCCGGGCGATGTTAAGGACTATGGGGCTACTACAGAGGGCGGGAAAGTAAAAGTCATTAAAAAAGACATTACTAAAGCTGCGGTGAAAGATTATGTGAGGTGCCTTAAGAAAAACTTGTCAGAGGATTTTGGTGGGGGCGACTTAGCCGATTTAAAGATTGCCTACACTCCGTTGCACGGGGTGGGGAAGGGGACTCTCGAAGAAACCTTTAAGAGCTTTAATTTCCCAAAACCGTTAACGGTTAAGGAGCAAGCTGAGCCTGATGGAACATTTCCAACTGTGCCGTTCCCAAACCCAGAGGAATCTGGCGCACTTGATATGGTTTTGGATTTGGCAAAAGAGGCAGGTGCCGATATGGTTTTGGCAAATGATCCAGATGCCGACCGCCTTTCAGTTTCACTTCCAGTTTCGCCTTCTGACTCTCGCACTTCTTTAGCTCCAACTTCCACCGCTTCCACCTCTTTAACTCCACCTCCGCCCAATTCACTCACATCCCAGTCGCCCAATCCATCCTCCAATCAAGATGTAACAATTTTTAGCGACTCAAATACTTCCACTCCTCAATCTTTTGGTTTGCCCTCTCATGGTGTTGAAATGTCAAATACAAAAGGGGAGTGGCGAACATTGACAGGAAATGAGCTGGGGGTGTTGCTTGGTGATTATTGTATTGAGAAATTTTTGACAGATTCAAAGCAGAAGAATGGGGGAGCAAATAAAAGGGGAGCAAACAAAAAGGGCGAAGTTGTGAAAGGGCTGGTTGCGACCACTTGTGTTTCATCCCAGCTTCTTGGCAAGGTGGCGAAAGCCAACAACATTGAATATGTTGAAACCTTGACGGGCTTTAAATGGATTAGTCGAGCCGACCAACTTGTTCAATCAAATCAGTCTAATCAATCCGCTAATCCAGCCCAGCCTATTAACCAATCCAGTCAATCACCTCACCAACAAACTCAGTCAACCACCTCACCAACTAACCCTCAAACTGACCAAACAACTCAATCTGCCGACCAATCTAATCCACCATCCCACCAATCAACTCAATCCACCAACCCAGACAATCCACCATCCCACCCACCTGCTTCCAACAAAATTTCATACGATTTCATTTTTGGCTATGAAGAGGCGCTGGGATATGCCGTGCTTCCAAAACACATTAGAGACAAAGATGGAATATCAGCTGCCATAGCATTTGTGAACCTGTTTTTGAAGTTGAGGCAGAAGGGGCTGACGCCATTTGACCGATTGAGCCAGATATATGAAGAGCATGGAATTCATATGACGGGGGCAGCTTCTATTAGGTATGAAAGTGGTGGAGATGGGGGTGGCAAGAATCGAGACCCAGCCGAGCAGGGGGCTGCTGCTATGGCAAAGTTGCGTGCCGAGTTGCCGACACAAATTGGTGGCGTGAAGGTTTTGGAGGTTGTCGACTATAGCGAGCCGCAGAAGAATCTTCGCCCTGCTAATATGGTGAGTTTTTATTTGGAAGGGGAGTCGCGAATAGTGGTTCGTCCTTCGGGAACTGAGCCAAAACTGAAAGTTTATGTGGAGTTGGTGGAGAAAAATCTTTCAGCTTCAGATGACGACCTGCAAAGACAAATAGGTGTGTTGATTGATGCCACCGTCAAACTTTTCACGCAATAATATTGAATGTCAATATATATGTCAAAATAAATAAATGAACGCCAAAAATATTAAGAGTGTGAAAAGTAGCGATAGTAGCGAGGTGAAGGAAGCGCCTAAAGCAATTGCGCCTCCCAAGATTTTTGCCCATCGTGGGTATGGGGGTGGATTTAGCGCAAGCCATAAAGAAAATACGGCTGAGGCATTTTTGGAAGCAAAGGATGCTGGGGCTGATTGGGTAGAGTTTGATGTTAGGCGGAGCTCGGATGGAACTTTGGTTTGCCACCATGATGCGCATTTGGAGGATGGAAGGGTTGTTGCTGAAACTGATTCGGGAGATTTGCCAAGCGACATTCCCTCACTGGCTGAGGCGTTGGAGGCGTGTGATGGAATGGGGGTGAATATTGAAATCAAAAATGCACCTAGCGACCCCGACTTTGACCCAACCCACGAAATCGCTTTTTCTGTAGCAGGTGTGGCGACTGCTTATGTAGGCTATGAAATGTTGCTGGTGAGTTCGTTCAACTTTGACACCTTGACAAGCATAAAGAATGCCGATGCAAAAATTTCTACTGGGCTTTTGTTCTTTGACCCAGCCACTGCGCTTCAAAACATTGAGCGAGCAAAAGAGGGTGGGCACAATGTTATATTGCCAAATATTTCATCAGTGGATTTAGGGTTTGTGGAGGCAGCCCATAGTGCTGGGCTGTCGGTGACGGTTTGGACGGTGAACGAAAAAGAACACATTTTAGAAATGGCAGAGTTAGGCGTGGATGGGATTATCACCGATGAGGTTTCCGCTGCCAAAAAAGTTTTGACGAAGTTCGCCGAAGATTTGGGTTAGGTTCTCATTGCCAACATTTGAATCTATTGGGCTATAACAGATTATACTCCAAGCTTTTGTAGATGGTCAATATATAAATCTATTAGTAGTAGAAGGCTAGAGAAAAATTATAAGAAAATTGTAAAGTTCTCATCTTTACACAATGCTTTCAATTTTTAGATTTATAAAAGGGAGAACAAAAAGAGAAAAAGATGAAGGCGAGATTTACTAATTGCGTTTGCCAGCAAAAAATTTGGTGAGCAAAGCCGAGCATTCTTCTTCAAGAACTCCACCAACAACTTCAAATGTGTGGTTTAGGCGGGTGTCAGCTCCTAAATTGTAGAGCGACCCGCACGCCCCAGCCTTTGGGTCAAATGCTCCAAACACAACTTTTGAAATGCGCGAAGCGTAGGCAGCCCCAGCACACATCGGGCAAGGCTCCAAAGTGGAAACCAAAACAGCGCCATCTAGCCGCCACGACCCAACCACTTTAGCAGCATCAGCAATCGCAAGCATCTCAGCATGGGCAGTCGGGTCTCCTAACAATTCCCGCTCATTATGCCGAGCAACAATTATTTTGCCGTTATCTAGCCCACCACCCATTTTGCCATCACCCGTTTTCCCCACATCATTATTTCCAACATTTCCCATCACAACCAACGCCCCAACAGGCACATCATCATGAACAAGCGCCTTTCCAGCCTCAATCATGGCCTTCTGCATCAAGTCCTTCAAACTATTGCCTTCCACTATCAAGAATTTTCAATTTAGCTTGTTTTCTGTTTTGATTTATCTAGAGGTATGAAGGATTTAATAGTAATCGTTTTCTAAGAAAAGAGCCACCTCATCGTAGGAAATAACTGGACTCATTCTTTCAAATTCTTCCTCACTAATAATTTCTGCTTGAACAATAATTTTTTTAAGGTCTTCCTTCAACCAATCAGTTTCCCAAATTTTTGCTTCGATTCCTGCCAGTTTTTTACATAGGCCACTTTCATATTCCATGCTTCTATCAATTTTTGAGGTAATTCGTTGCAACCATATATCAAGATGTTCAGTATTTGGCAATTTGTTAAATTTGTTTTGAATTTTTTTAACAGTTTCTATTTTTTGGCAATCGCTATCCATAAAAGAGATAAATTTACTTAAAAGTGAAGAGGCCACAGGGTATGTTCTGGGATTTTGGAATGCGATATCTACAAGAATGCTAACCAATACCTCAGTGTTTTCCCCTTCTCTCATTTTTTTCTTTTTTTCAATTCTTTTAAGAAGTTGCCCCAATTCTATTATTAGTGTTCCAGAATTCCTATATGTTTTTCCAAAATTTTGAATAACAAGCAATTGTTTTTGTAGGTTATGATAGCTCTTACTGTTTTTTAACCAAGCCAATTTATCAGGTTTAATTGACCCCTCAATAACACTATTTGAGAGAGATGTTTTTTCGGGACTCAGTTTCATTCCCATTTCTTCTAGTATTTGAGAAAGTTCTTTAACAATCCATTTGCCAAATTTAGGACTATTTACAAAAATACGGTAGTCGTCGCGAAAGCGAATTATTTTGTAGTCTTCGTCAGTACTACCATTTTTATTAATTTGATTGATTAATTGGCAATCAATATAACCCAGCACTATTTCTGCCACAAAATCCATCAAGCTACTTCCTTGTGGAATGCCATTTGTTTGGCCGTACGCCATTTCGCGCAAAATTTTATCTATACGATTTCCAAGCAATTTGTTTGAACCCTTTTTCTTCTTTGCCTTATCTTTACTATGTAGTGCCCAAGGTATAGAGTGCGTATAGAGTGAGCCATAGCAGTCAACAATATCAGTACAAAAAATATACTCAAATTCCAATGCCAATTTGATGGATTCTTGTTCAACGGTTTCCCACCAGTGTGAAATTTGTGCAGATTGGTTTGACTTTTGCTGATCAGATTTGTTTAGCGGCAAACTTTCACATTTAATTCTTTCATCTTTTTGGAAGTCTTCCTTAAATTTTTTAACAATGAATTCCCAATTTTCATTTTTTGTAACGGTATGGACAAGCGAAACATACAAAGCGGGATGAATAAGTTGGTATAATCGCCAAGAATATTCACCGTCTTTATTGGCTAAGAGTTTATAGTTTACATTTTCAAAATCACGTGGATTTTTGGGCTTCTTATTCTCGTCGGTTGCACAAAAATTTTTTAATTCTTTACTTCCTATTATTTCTGACACCTTTGCAAGAAGCGGGGCGAATTTGAAGTATTGAGGTAAATCAAATTTAAAATAACTCTCGTCTTTCAAAAAAAATTCTTTTGCCTCCGTAGAGGTTAAATCTAAGATGCTTTTCATATTTCTAGAGTTTAAATTCTCAATTGCCCTATTATTCTCTTTATTTAGTTTATTGTCTTATTAGCTCAGTACTTTTACTTTGTGTTGCGGTAGGGAGTTTACGTAAGTATTTGAAGAATTTAAAAAGGTGGCGAATCAGGTTTTGGAGAAATTGTGTAAGCGTTAAATATATGTGTTTGACGGGGATTGCCCGACAGCCACCTGTTATTAGTTGCAATATGGAAACTTTGGTCGCGAAGTTAGTAGAAAAACAATATATATAATAGTAGGTATGATGCAAACAAAATCAAGAACCCGAACGAATATTACTTTTACACCTTTTAATCAGTTGAAGGTTTCAAGTCCAGCATTTGGGGTGCCAGATGTTAGAACCTCAGAGGATGAAGAAGAAACGATTCCAGAATATGAGATTCCCAAAACAGCGATACCACCAAATTTTGAGATTTTGTTTAATGAAATAGCTTTCTACCCTCTGCCGTAGGGTAAGGGTTGAATCTTTTCAAGGGGCAGTAGATTTACGGTAAATAGCAGATTGTTATTTTTAAATCGAGCGGAGGGAGTGGGATTCGAACCCACGGTGACCCAAAGGCCACACACGCTTTCCAAGCGTGCCGAATCGGCCGCTCTCGCATCCCTCCTGTTTGTCTGTCTCCACTACTTTTTGGTTTTTTAGTTCTCACTTGTTTCTCTTTTCTTTGTTCCACATTGGGAATTAAAAGATAAACACAAGGATAGTTTGTGGGTGTGACAGCTTTTGTCTCTGTTTGATTATTTTAGCTAGTTTTTGCTCGCCAGATATTTCACATTTCAGCGATTATATGTAGATGTCGGCATATATTGTGTGTCGGCATATATTGACATATATATTGACATATATTTATGTATGCATATCTCAGCCCGAAAGCCCCAAAAGCAAAAGTATAATTGAAATTGACGGTTGGGTCTTTTGGGTTAAAGGTCCGGGAAACGAGTCAGGGTCGGAAGGCAGCAGCTCTCAGCGGAATTCTTTGGTGCCAAAAGGTGCCTAGCCGTCACCTTAAAAATATGTATCCCAGCCCACGTTTGTAAACTTTCAAAATCCCCCGCCCAAAACCCTTTCAAAAAAGATCCTCCGACAAAAGATATACTTGATGCCCCAGACACAAACAACAATTCTTCTGAAGCGATACACGCACATAATATGAAAAACACTACTTCCATCGCATCCCACAGCCACGAGTTAGTTGTTATGGATATGGATTCAACGCTTATCTCCCAAGAGGCCATTGACCTTTTGGGGCATGCTGCTGGGTGTGGCGATGAGATGCGGAAAATCACCGCCGAGGCGATGGCGGGCGACATCCAGTTTGAAGAGGCACTCAAGCAGCGGGTAAAAATGCTCACGGGGCTGCTCGTTGAAAGCCTTGAAAAAATCCGCCGACAGCTAACCTTGACTCCTGGCGCATACACCTTCATCAAAACCATTAAGTCGCTCGGATACCACACTGGACTGGTTTCGGGCGGGTTTGACTTTTTTGTGGAACCGCTCGCTGCTGAACTTGGCATTGAACACACATTCGCCAACCGCCTAGAAATAAAAGACGACAAGCTCACTGGCGGGTTGCATCCCCCCATTGTTGACCGTGCCGCCAAAGCTCAGTTTCTCATTGACATTGCCGACCAGCACAACATTCCCCTTGAGCGAACGGTCGCTATTGGCGATGGAGCAAATGACGCCGACATGCTCTCAGTTGCTGGGCTCGGCATCGCCTTTTGCGCCCACTCCAGCCTCCAAGAAATCGCAGACATCGCCATCAACATTTCAGACCTAGAGCCAGTGCTTTCCATCTTGGGGCATTAAACAAAAGGAAGCTAAACAAAAGGAAGCGGAACGAAAAGAACACGCACAAAAAAATCACGCACAAAAAGCCAAACAAAAAAATGTCAGAAATAAAAACACCAAAAACCCCCCAAATAGATGGAGCTGAAAGAAATCGAGATGGTGATGTGCGAGGAGATAATGCTCTAGAGGGTGATAGGAATGGAAAAGATATTTACAACAGCGAGGATAGAGAGCGCGGAAATCAAATCGCCGATGTTCGTGAAAGCGAAGAATATGAAGGTAGCACCCAAACTCAATCCAAAGCCGAGCCCTCATGCCACACTATTGAAGCTCCAAAATATAGCCCAGACAATGACCGCCCACTAACCCGCAAAGAACTCCACCAAAAAATCGCCCGCATCACATTAGCAGCAGGCCTCCCAGCCACAGCAGGGCTATTTGTATTCATCACCTCCATCGCAAAATCGCTTCAGTTCACGGGCTGGCGTTGGGTGGTGCTAGCTCTCACTACATACATTGTGTTCATTGTAGGAAAGAACATCCACATCTATGCACTGGCAGCTGCCCGAAATCTGACCGCCAACATGAACACGTTGGTTTCGCTCGGCACATTGACAGCGTGGGGATGGTCGGCTGGCGCCCTATTTTTCAACATAGATGGAAGCCAAGACCTGCCGCTCTATTTTGAAACAGCAATCGTATTCACATTGGTGGTGCTTTTTGGGCAGTGGCTAGAGAGCCGAACCACCAAGGGCGCCCACGATTCAATCGCTCGCCTCAATTATATGGTGCCAAAATCGGTGTTGCTTGAAACTGGCGAGGAAATCCTAATCACCGACCTCAAACCGAAAATGCGTTTTCGCACACGCGAGGGCGAGTTTGTGGCAAGCGATGGCGTGGTGGTTGAAGGAACTGCTGCCCTTGACATATCAATGATTACTGGCGAACCGCTCAACCAGCACATCAAGCCAGGCGATGAAGTTATCGGTTCCACCATCATAACCAAAGGCTCGGTCATCATTGAGGCCACCCGAACTGGCGAAAATACTTTCCACCGACACATCATGCGTCTCATTGAACAAACTATCGCCGCCCGCCCGCCGATTCAAAAGATGGCCGACAAGGTTTCTGCCATTTATGCCTATGTCGTGATTGCCATTTCTGTCGCCGCACTAATCGGATGGCTGGCAGTTGGAAACAGTTTCGCCGATGCCATCCAGCCTGCCATCGCTGTTCTTATCATCGCTTGCCCTTGTGCCCTTGGGCTGGCGACCCCGATTGCTATTCTTGCTGCCACAAGTCGCTCCGCCAAACACGGAATCGTTTTGAAAAACATCGCTGCCCTGGAGCAGATTAAAAAAGTCAACGTGGTTGCCCTTGACAAGACTGGCACCCTTACGGCTGGGAAAATCCACATCGCAAATATTGTGATGGCAAAAGATACTGAGATGTCGGCTCTGGAGCTACAGTCGCTCGCTGTTGAGCTAGAACGCCATTCCACTCATCCAATCGGCATTGCCATAGCTGCTAGTGGTGGGCAAAACAAAGCCGAAGAAACAAGTGGTGGGATAAATGGAAGCCGTCAAAATATTTTAGATGGCAAGGCGGGGAAGAAAGCAAGAAACGACAAAAATAGCAGTGAAGCCGTTGGTATATCTGACATATATATAGGTGAACATACAGACAACGATAAAGGCGAATATTTAGGTGAAACCGTTGACAAGGGCGCAATTAAAGATATTCAAAATATTGATGGGATGGGAGTGGCTGCTGAGCGGGTTCAAACTCAATCTCAAACCCAGCCCCAAAAAATCGCTATCGGAAAAGCCGAGCTGTTTGCCAACGTGCCAGACGACCTCGCGAAAGCACACCAAGAGGCACAAAACGAAGGCAACATAGCAGTATTTTGTGGCGACCAAAACCAGCCAGATGGGCTAATCATCCTAAGTGATGACATTCGCCAAGATGCCCGCTCTGTGGTCGCCGAGCTGAAAGAATTGAAAATGCACCCAGTTATGATTACAGGAGATTCTGAAACGCCAGCTAAGCAACTCGGCGCCGAGTTAGGAATTGAAGAGATATATCATAGTGTGTTGCCCGACCAGAAAGCTGAAATTATTAGACAGCTACAGAATGCAGACATGCGAGACGGTACCCAACAAAACAAAGGCGGGCAAAACGTAAACGACACACAAGGCAACCTAAGCAACTTTGAATCGGGGCTACAATTAAAAACCAAAAAGGCAACTTTAAGAAATCAAAAAACAGTTCTCATGGTAGGGGATGGAACAAACGATGCCGCCGCTCTCACCACTGCCGACCTATCAATCGCCATCGGTAGTGCCACCGAAGTTGCCCTTGAGTCAGCCGACATTGCGCTGATAGGAACCGACCTGACCGCAGTCGTCACCGCTATCAAGCTGGCACTCAAAACACGTGCCACCATCATCGGAAATCTCTTCTGGGCGTTTATCTATAACTCAGCTGCCATTCCACTGGCAGCATTCGGTTTGCTGTCGCCCATAATCGCAGCTGTGGCAATGACATTTTCCTCTCTGTTTGTGGTTTTGAATTCCGTTCGCTTGCGCCACTCCAAGCAGATTTAAATAAGCAAAAATTTTACAATAGCTCATACAGAACTATAAATATAGAAACGCAAACTATTGTTCCATAGCGCTACATGAAAAGAATAAAAATAATTCTTTCCAAAATATTATTTTGTAAAACGCAACCATTATGGCCGTAATGTTTTTGCAACTCTGTTTTATTCAAGTTTTTATTTGGGGTAAAGTTTTAATATGACAGACAAAAACGATAACAACACGAACCGCCAGTGGTTGCTCAAGCAGCGACCAGTTGGAATGGTAACGCAAGATTGCTTTGAGCTAGCTGAGAGCGATATCCCGACCCCAGCCGAAGGTGAGGTGTTAGCAAAGATGACATACCTTTCTTTTGCACCAGCTATGCGCGGATGGATAACCGACATGCCGAGTTATATGCCGCCTATTGAAATTGGTAGCCCTGTGACTGCCCCTGGTTTGGCTGAGGTTATTGAATCAAACGACCCAAACATTTCCCCTGGCGACTTTGTGTCTGGCCTGATGAGTTGGTCAGAATATGTGGCTGGCGCAGGGTGGCAAGTTGTAGATAAGAATATTTCGCCAGAGATGCAGTTAGGGCCGTTGAGTGAAACTGGAATGACTGCCTATGCTGGTCTAATCCGAATCGGCGAGTTGAAAGAGGGCGACACGGTTTTAGTTTCTGGGGCAGCTGGTGCAACTGGTTCGGTTGCTGCTCAAATTGCTCGCCTCAAAGGTCACAAAACTGTCGGCATCGCGGGCGGGCAAGAAAAGTGTGATTGGCTACTGAATGAAGCAAAGCTAGATGCAGCCATCGACTACAAAAACGATGACATTTCAAAAGCGCTGCGCGAGCATTTTCCCAACGGCGTAGATGTCTATTTTGAAAATGTCGGAGGCGATACTCTCCAGACCGTCATCAACCACCTTGCTGATGGTGCCCGTGTGGCATTGTGTGGAATGATTTCTGGATACAACGACGAAACGCCCCGACCTGGCCCAAACAACCTTATGTTGATGATTGTCAAACGAATCACCATGCGCGGATTTCTCGTGTTCGATCATTTTGATTTGTTTGCTGAGGCCCGTGAGAACATTGCCAACTGGGTGAAGTCGGGCGAGATCGCTTTTAGAAATGACGTTCAAGAAGGGTTTTTAAATATTCCTAAAACATTTTTCCGTCTCTTTGAAGGTGAAAATAAA
Organism: Acidimicrobiia bacterium; assembly: GCA_020027305.1. GTDB lineage: Bacteria > Actinomycetota > Acidimicrobiia > Acidimicrobiales > Hopanoidiivorantaceae > JAHRAM01. The sequence goes on from JAHRAM010000049.1 coordinate 16,978, forward strand.
GGCAAGCAGTTGCTGAAACTTTAGTGGTATCTCTAGTTTTGTTCAATAATCAATAATTGATGACAGAGAGTAATGAATGACGAAGAGAGGCT
>JAHRAM010000055.1 GCA_020027305.1 Acidimicrobiia bacterium
CCTAAAAACACTGAAGAAGAAATTCAGCGAGAGGCAAAAGACGATGCTCCATTCACGGCGTTGGCGTTCAAGATAATGACCGACCCCCATGTTGGCAAGTTGGTTTACTTTCGTGTTTATAGTGGAACCTTAGAAAAAGGAACTTCCTTGCTTAACACCAGAACTGGCAACCAAGAACGTATCGGCAGAATTTTAGAGATGCATGCCAACGACCGAGTTGATAAAGATGATGTTATGACTGGCGACATCGTGGCGGGCATCGGGTTTAAAGACACGAAAACTGGCGACACAATATGTGACCCCGCTAACCCGATTGTGCTTGAAAACTTAGAGTTCCCCGACCCAGTTATTCATGTGGCCGTTGAGCCGAAATCAAAGGCTGACCAAGACAAACTTTCAAAGGCGCTTATGGCGTTGGCTGAAGAAGACCCAACATTTGAAGTTTCAAGCGATATGGAAACTGGTCAAACCATCATCGGTGGAATGGGTGAGCTTCATCTAGAGGTGCTGGTTGATAGGATGCTTAGGGAGTTTAAAGTTGAAGCTGGCGTGGGTAAGCCACAAGTTGCATATCGTGAAGCTGTTACCGTGCCAGTTATGGATTATACATATCAACACAAGAAGCAAACTGGTGGTGCTGGTCAGTTCGCTGTTATATCTGCCAGTTTGGAGCCGGGTGAACCTGGCTCTGGCTATGAGTTTATTTCCAAGATTACTGGTGGTTCTATTTCTCGCCAATATATTCCAGCAGTTGATGATGGGATTAAAGAGGCGATGACAAACGGGGTGCTGGCTGGATTTCCGCTGGTAGATATAAAAGTTACACTTGAGGATGGCAAAACCCACGATGTTGACTCTTCAGAGTTGGCGTTTAAGATTGCAGCTGGGGCGTGGTTCAGAGAAATCGTTCCAAAGGCAGCACCAGTTTTGCTTGAGCCGATAATGTCAGTTGAGATTGTCACCCCTGAACAATATCTGGGCGATGTGGTCGGCGATGTAAACAGTCGGCGTGGGCAAGTTGTTAGCTCTGAGCAACGGGGCAACAATCAAGTCATCAATGCCTCTGTTCCGCTTTCAGATATGTTTGGCTATGCCACCGATTTGCGTTCAAGAACTCAAGGGCGAGCCACTTATTCAATGCAGTTTGACAACTATAAGCCAATGCCAGCAACTCTCCAAGAAGAAATTATCGCCCGCTTGCAGGGAACTTAAACCAAAACAAAATTCGATTTTTGTCTTGATTTGGTTCCCACCTTTTATACAATTCCTATTTTGGTTCAATTCCGCCCTTACCTTGCTTTTTTATACGAATTTAACCCGTGCTTAGATTCTTAATATCGTTTGTGCTTAACTATAGGGTATGTTGTTGAAATTTATAGCCCCGCTGTCACTTATTGTTCTTATAGTTCTGGGAGCTACAGCTTGTAGCCATTCTAATGTAACAATTGAAAGTCGTTCTGATACTCCAATCACATTATACAGCACAACTATATCAAATACTTCGCCCACATTAGACAGCACAATCCCACTAAGCCCCCCCAAATTGGATGTCTTGCCTACTTTTACTATAGGTGCTCCTAGTTCAAGTACTGTACTTAATTATGGAAGTACAATTTCTGGTTGCGCTCTCACAAGTGAAGGAGAGTTTTTGTGCTGGGGCTGGCTAGGAAGGACTTTTCAGAATCCCTATAAATTGCCTGTTGATAATATAGTTGGGGCCACAATAGGGCCGTTGGATTATCAACATGGGTGTGTTCGTACAAGCGATAAGGAGTTGTGGTGCTGGGACAATCGTTTCAACGGGTTGACCAACCCTCAAAAATCGCCAGTTAGCAATGTAGTGGGGATAGCTGAGCATTCAACCTGGGGAAGCGGCTGTGCTCGCACAAGTGAGGGCGCGCTATGGTGTTGGGAACATAGTAGATTCGGGTTTGAGACACCTAGACAATTAAATGTTTTTGGGGTAAACGAGATTGCAGGTTGGTCTTCTCCGTATCGTGGATGTGTTCTCACAAGCGTTAACGAGTTGTGGTGCTGGACAAGCATTCCTAAATCTTCTGCTCCCCCTCCAATACCAGTTCCAGGAGCATTAGATCCAGGCCCTCCTCAAGTTCTTGATATTGGCATCCCGCAAAAGTCATTTATTGAGGATGTGGTTGATATGACATCACAAGGTTGTGCTCTTACCAGTGCTGGAGAGTTATGGTGCTGGACAGCCTATGAAGGAAACCTTTTTGAGTCTTTTGCAAAGTTTCCTATTGATAGCATAGCGGGGATATCTGAGACCTCGTCTCTTTTTGGGGGATGTGCTAACACAGGTGATAATGAGTTGTGGTGCTGGAATGGAATTGAACCTATTCCATTTGGAGGGGTTCAAGATACAACGCCCCCCTATACATCATCTACTATCATTCCTTTTGACAGACCGCAAAAGTTGGCAGTTGCAGATGTAGTTGGAACATCAGAAGATACTACTTTTAACGAAGGCTGTGCTCGCACCGCTAGCAACTCGTTGTGGTGTTGGAGTAATTCTAAATATTCTTCTTATAAATTTAGCAATCCTCAGCAGTCATCTATTGCTGGTGTATCCAAGTTGTCTGGAAAATCCACTGGGGAATACGGCTGTGCTCTTACAAGCACTGAGGAGTTGTGGTGTTGGAATGGAAGCGACTCACTTATTACTAGAGACATTACTTTAGACTTAGCGCGAAAGTTCCCTGTTTCGAACATAGTTGGCATGACGAAAGGTTCAGACTATTGGAGAGGCTGTGCTACTGCTAGAAATAATGAGTTGTGGTGTTGGTTTGTTGAAGGGCAAGGTGTTTTGAATTTTGATAGGCCTATAAAATCGCCAATAAGTTCTACTTCCACAACACCACGTCCTGCCCCAACATTAACATCAAGCCCTGATATCGTAGTAGTAGAACTTAATCCGACTACACATACCACTAGGTGACATCTGCTTAAGTGCCTAAGATAATAAATACAATTTGACAGGCTATTTCTACTCTGCCTCAATGGCTGGTATTATTTGTGCTTAACTATTTAACTATAAGGTATGTTGCGAAAATTCATAGCCCCAATATCGTTTATAGTTCTCATAGTTCTTGGAGTTGCAGCTTGTAGCCATTCTAATACAGCAACAGAAGATTCCGATAGGCCTGCAGAATCACCACTAAACCCGAGACCCGAAATAGTTGGGGTAGGTCTTCATAGTAATACAAATAGTGGTTGTGTCAGCACCAAAGGCGGGCAACTATGGTGTTGGGGCTTTTACATTAGTAGCAACATTGCTTCCCCAAAAAATTTGCCTGTCGATAATGTGGTTGAAGCTACTCTGAATTCTAGTGGTGCTGGATGTGTCCGCACTGAAAACAATGAGCTATTGTGCTGGGAGGAAAGAGGTGAGCCAGATGCTAGTTTCACAAATCCTCAGATGTTGCCTGTTGAGAATGTAGCTGAGATAGCTAAGAATTCTGGATATAGAAATGGTTGCGCTCTTACCAATAGCGATGAGTTGTGGTGCTGGGGAAGTGATAATAACTATCAGCGTTTACAACCACAAAAGTTTCACCTTAACAATATAGTTAAGCTGGCTGGAGGCTCTCGTCTTGGAGAGGGTTGTGCTTTTTCTAGCGATCAGCGTCTGTGGTGCTGGTCTTTTGGCGATGTGAATTTTACAAATCCTAGAATGCTATCAATTAGTAATGTGGACAAAATAAGTCTATTTTCTAAATTTTTATCAGGTTGTGTTCTTAATAGCGATAGAGAGTTGTGGTGCTGGAATGCGCGTGATGACTCAGACATTTATCTAGAGGGTAGGTTTCCGCAAATACAAAAGTTTCCCATTGATGATATAACTAACATAGCTGAGGGAACTCGTATGGGATACGGGTGTGTTCACAATGTCAAGGGCGACTTATGGTGCTGGGGTGAAGATAATAATAACCCTTCTAGAGGAAGGTTTGATAATCCAAAAAAAGCTCCCATTAGCAACGTGGTTGAATTAAGTGAAATTTCTTTCTATACAAGTACAAGTACTTGTGCCCGTACTAGCGATGGAGAGCCATGGTGTTGGGGTGATCGGTATGCTTTGGAATATGAAAAATATTATGTTGTTGGGGAAAAAGTGTGTGGTTCTGATGCTGCTAATCAGTCTTATCCTAGCTATCCTACTACTACCGATCCTTTAACGGGAGAAGGGTGTTATACTCCTAGGAATTATGTGGGTGGTGCTAATATTTTTGTCGAACTCCAAAAATTGCCTATTAATGACGATGTAATTCGTGTAGCTGGGCGATGTGCTCTTGAGAGTGATGATGAGCTATGGTGTTGGGACAATCTTTTTTTTGAACCACCTGGAAAATTGTCGCTACCTCGACTTTCATGAGCTAAGTGAAATTGTAGAAAGCCGCCACTAAGTTATATTTCCCCAACAAATCCTGATTTCGCTACCGATACCATTGCTAGCAACTCGTATTTTGCTTTTTTCACGAATTTAGCTTGTGCTTGGATTTCTGACATTATTTGTGCTTAGATATAAGTATGTTGAAAAAATTTGTAATCCCAATGTCGTTTATAGCCCTCATAGTTCTTGGAGCTGCAGCTTGTAATCATTCAAATACGAGAATTGAAAATCTTTCTAACACAACATCGACAGTTGATAGCCCTTTTGATGTAGCGTCGATATTTCAAGAGACTCAGGAACATTTTTCCCAAGATGCTGACGTAGACTACACAGAAGTCATTCCTTTTACAACAGATGAAAATCTTTCTAACACAACATCGACAGTCGTACCTTCTACTACAACTACCACAACAACAACCGAACCTCTCCCTGCAGTTGAACGTTCTCGTGATGTAGTTAAGATAGGTTTTGGTTATTCATCTAAGGGCTGTGTCCTCATCCGCAATGGGGAACTATGGTGTTGGAATACATGGACCAATGATGGAGGTAGTTTTATAGCTCCTGTAAGGTTTGCCATCGACAATGTGGTGGAAGCAACTGAGGATTTATATAGTGGGCACGGCGGGGGATGCGTTAACACTAGTAATGGTGAGCTATGGTGTTGGAGTGAAGGGGATAGGGATGGGCCAAACGCTACTTTTACAAACCCATACAAAATGCCTATTAGTAATGTAGCTGAAATATCTACTGGTTCTGCTTATGCAAGGGGATGTGCCCGTACAACTGGTGGCGAGCTATGGTGTTGGGAAGATACAAATGCTGATTCCCGCGAGCTAAAAAAGTCGCCTATTAACAATATTGCCAAAATAACTAGTGGAAATTCTATTGTGCACGGTTGTGTTACAGATACCAATAGAGAGCTATATTGTTGGGGTCAGTTGACACATGAACTTCCATTTAAAGGTTTCATTTTTGACATCCCACTAAAGATGCCAATTAATAATGTGGTTGAAGTAGAAGCTCTTACCCCTGGAGATGGCTGTGCTAGAACTGGTAATGGCGAGCTATGGTGTTGGTATGAAACGGTTTTTGAAAAGTCACCTATCGAAAATGTAGTTGAAATAGCTCCAAGCTCTGATTTCTTTCGAGGCTGTGCAAGCAATAGTGTTGGCGAGCTATGGTGTTGGAAACTAGATACATCTAATTTATCTGCAGGCACAAGCTCTGCGCAAAAAGTGTCAAGTGTTTCTGACATTCCTTTTGACGAACAACTTGATGTTATTCGTGACAAAGCATTTGAAAATCTCAAAAAGGCTCCCATTGACAATGTAGTTGAGTTAAGTGGACTTGATTTTGATGGAAGTGCATGTACTCGCACTAGGGAAGGTGAAATATGGTGTTGGGGAAGGCAGTATTCCTTAAATTTTGATGATGATAATAACGTTGCAGATATTTTTGTCAATCTCAAAAAATCGCCCATTGTTGGAGCAGTCAATATGGTTGGACACTGTGCCCGCACTAGCAACGGGGATTTATGGTGTTGGGATCCTCGTAGATTTGAAACTCCCAAGAAATTGTCTCTAGCCTAATTTTCTAAGGATAAAAGTGAAGTGAGGGCGCGCAAAATTGTCATCCCCTTTGTTCCTATAGCTCTCATAGTGCCTTGGGGCTACTGCTTGTAGTCATTCAAACACGACAACTGAAAAAGATGGCATATTAGCATCTATAGTTACAACCGATGCCCCACCCCCCACGGTGGATACTTTACCTGTGCCTCCTGAAGGCTTTCCTAATTTAATTACTAATTCTCATTTTGCAACCTCATCACTTGGCTGTGCTCTCACAGATGTTGGAGAGTTCTCGTGTTGGGGAGATAGGAATTTTTCTAGTCCTAAAAAATTGCCTGTTAATAATATAGTTGAAGTCTCAGAAGTATCAGATTATCGTAATGGTTGCGTTCATATAATTGATGGGGAATTATGGTGCTGGGGTGGTGTTGGGCCTAGTTTTGATAGTCCAGCAATGTCGCCAATAGGTTCTGCTCCCCGAACAAACCCTACTCCTACAACAGACTCTTATATTGCTCCAAAC
>JAHRAM010000061.1 GCA_020027305.1 Acidimicrobiia bacterium
GTTTCCAGATTAGATTGTGGTGCATTATTAGCAACTCGTTTCGAAGAAAAGTATGTTATAGTTGGGGCTGGCAAAGGTTGTGTAATAGTTATAGGTGCAGTAATGGTAGTGGTACCGCATTTTGCAGTAGTAGCAACGGGAATAGGGGGAGGCTGAGTGGTAGGTGGTTGCGGTTGTGTGGTTGTTGTGGTAGTCGTAGTTGTGGTGGCTTCTACAACAGGGTTAGGATTACCAGGATTAGGATTGGGAATGACAGGGTCAGGGACATCAGGGTCATCAGGATCTTCAGGGGTAACCTTTTCACCCTTGCCGAACTCTTTTTCAAATTCTTTTTCAACCTCTTCAACCACTTCGGCAACTTCTTCTATGCCTGACCCACGATCGCGAACTGCATTATATATAATAACCCCAGCAGCAGCTGCAGCAAGTGCTAGAACTGCGACGATTATTATTGTTGGTAGTGATATTCCCCTATCGTCTAGAAAATTGTTGCCTGAGGAACTGTTATCTAAAAAATTCCGCCTGAAAAAAGATTGCTTGCGAGATTGGTGAAACATCTTAGTTTGCCCTCTTTGCACTTTTTAAGGTTTTTGTGCTGACGGGGGGAGGGAGCAGATATATTTTTTGCTGACATGAGAACTCCCTTTAAATATTTAATATTTTTTAACAATATTAAGTATTACTTTTATCTTAATTAAATTATTTTGCTTTAACCCCCCAAGAACCTAAGCAATTAACTTATACTACCATAATATTTTTTAAATAGCAATACCTTAACAATTTTGCTTGACAACCTCTTTTTTGTTAATCTCATAAGCTGGTTTATATGGGTAATACATTTGATTTTTTAGATAAATCAGTTTTATTAACTGGTGGAACAAAAGGAATTGGCAGAGCCATTCTTATAAAGTTTGTTGAAGCTGGTGCCAAGGTAATCACTTGTGCTCGAAACGAGCCAGCAGACAAAAGCATTTTTAATTTAGATTCTTTGATTAAAAAAGGTAAGGCTGAGCCAAACAAGGTCACTGCCCCCATTTTTGTGAAGGAAGATTTACGAGACGCCGAACAAATCAACCAACTGATAAAACGGGTAGAAAAAGAATTCGGACACCTTGATATATTAATAAACAACGCTGGAGGCTCTCCCCCAGCACCTGCAAAAAAATCTTCACCCAACTTTAATGAAAAGATTATAGGGCTGAACTTGCTAGCTCCGCTGAACTTGAGCATTGCTGCTTACCCGCTTTTGAAAAAGGCTGCTGAAAAAAGCGCGAAAAAAGATGGCATAAAAAATAGCTCAACCATCATCAACATTTCAAGCATAAGTGCTGAACGGCCCAACCCAATGGGCGTGGCTTATGCAGCAGCAAAATCAGGGCTAAACAACTTTACTCAAACATTAGCGGTTGAATGGGGGCCAGATATTAGAGTTGTGGCAGTCACTGCTGGGCTAATTGCCACCGAAGATGCACACCTTTATTATGGCGATGAAGAAGGAATGGCAAAAGTGGCTGAAACTATCCCAATGAAGCGAATGGGAACTGGCGATGACATCGCAAACGCCTGCCTATTTCTAGCTTCTGATTACGCCTCTTGGATTTCTGGGTCAGACATAAAAATTCATGGTGGCGGAGAAAGCCCTGCCTATTTAGATGCCAGCACAGGCCAAGTTGTTGAAATACCAGTAGAAAAATAAAGTAACCAAAACTTAAAACTGACTTAGTAAACAGCTACCTAGATAACATCAAAAAATAATTAAAACAAAACAATTATGACACTTATATTTAACACCGACCACCACCCCAAATATAGAAAGGCCGAACAAGTTTCGCCACTCATCAAGCGAATTACTGCGCGCAACAAAAGTAGCTTTACCTTCACTGGCACTGGCACATATATCGTTGGACAAAATTCTGTTGCTGTCATAGACCCAGGGCCATATAAGCGACTTCATGTCAACGCCATCTGGAAAGAAGTCAAAAACAAAGAAGTTAGCCACATATTAATTACACATACCCACCCCGATCATTCCCCAGCCACAAAGCTTCTTATGAAAAGGCTGAAAAAAGCTACTCAAAAAGCGGGTAAAGAATTGGCAACAATTGTGTGTGGATTCGGCCCTCACCCTGCTTTACCTGAATCAAAAAAAGAAAGCAGGGGCAATGAAAACGAAAATAGGGGAAATAAAAAAGAGCAAAAGAAAAACCAGGAGGAATCTGGCGACTTAGATTTTATGCCAGACAAATTTTTAACTGATGGGGAAGTCATCCAAGGTAATGGATGGACAATAGAAGCCATTCACACCCCAGGACATATTTCTAACCATCTATGTTTTGCACTAAAAGAAGAAAGCGCAATATTTACCGGCGACCACATAATGGGATGGTCGACTTCAATCATCCCTCCCCCTGATGGAAGCCTTTTAGACTATTTCAATAGTTGCAAGAAATTACTTGAGCGAAAAGAAATTAAGGCGGGAAATGAAAATGTAATTTACTACCCCACACACGGCGCCCCCATTTCAAACCCAAAAACATTCACCCAAGAGTTAGTGAAACACCGTGAAATGAGAAACGAACAAATTATTGATTGCCTAAAGTCAGGGCAAATGACAATTGAAGAGATGGTGGCGATTATCTATGTAGAGCATCCGAAAAGACTTCACAAAGCTGCTGCTAGGTCGGTGCTGGCACATATGATTTATCTTTTTAACAAGGGGTTGGTGGAAGTTGTGGGAGACAATCAAAAGAGCCAGCAAAATCAAACCCCTGAAACTGACAACATTTTTAAACTGAAATAGATTAGCTAAATTGAGCTACTAAATCACAAGCCCGCCATTTGGCGAAATGGCTTGCCCTGTCACAAAGCTACTCTGCTCAGATGCTAGATATAAAACAGCTTGTGCCACTTCATCGGCTTCGCCCACCCGCCCCATAGGCGTAATCATTTGAAGCCCATCAATCATATGCTTGGGAACAGCCTTTGTCATCCCCGTATCAATCACACCTGGACAAACTGCATTTGCCCGAATGCCAACTGACCCCGCCATTCTGGCAATGGAGCGAACAAACCCTAAAAGCCCACCTTTAGCTGTGGCATAGTGAAGCGGCCCCCAACCAGATAACCCAGCAATAGATGAGATACATACAATGCTTGCTGATTGATTTTTGGCTTCATTTTTTTCATCAATTAAGGCACGAAGCATTGCACGGGTGCAATAAAATGCCCCGTTAAGATGGATGTCTAGCATCTTTAGCCAACTCTCATCGCTCATAATTGCCATTTGCTTAACAGCTGATTCTGTTTCGTCAGAACCATCGCCTGCCACTTTATCAACGCCAGCGTTATTTACAAGAACTGTCACCACGCCGTGGTCTTTTTGAACTGCTTCAAACATCTCATCTATAGCAGGGCGGTTAGCCACATCGCAGGCAAAGACCATTCCGTCACTCCCTTCACCCTTCACGATTTCTAAAGTTTCAGTTGCTGCCTCTTGGTTAAGGTCTTGGCAAACTACAAAAGCGCCCTCTTTAGCAAATTGCGCTGCCACAGCTTTTCCAATTCCACCGCCTGCCCCAGTGATGACTGCAATCCTGTTTTCTAAAAGTGGCATTTCTTTTTAAGGTTGTTCAAGTTGTTGAAAATATTTAAAATTGCTAAAAGTCGTTAAGTGTTACTAAATCTCAGCTATAAAATACGCTACTAGAATATTTGTAGTGTTTTAAATTGGAATACGAAAATATGGGCTCATTCAATTTTTACACAATGATTACATCACAACAATTTTTGAAAATAATTTAAACTACAAGTATGCCAGATATTAGAGACCCCAAGAAAGAGGCACAAGATTTTGTTAATGCCAATATTTCTGACTCCAATATTTCTTCTGATTCGCTCACAGCCTATGTGCTAGAACCTTCCCCACCTGCTATTCAAACTGAGCCATTGTTTGCTGATTTGCCACTCCAAATAGAAGGCGATGTTTCAAATGCCCTAACCCCTACAAGTGCTGGTGGGCACAACTATAATGACTTCCCAGCGCTAGAAGAGTTTGCTTCTGCTAGATGGTTGGGGCATTTACAGCCACTGCCTAATTTGCCAGACAATTGGATCAATAAGATGGAAGACACCCATCGGTTGGCTTTTTCTGTGATATCTGAAGCAAGAAAGCAAAACAATGGAAAGTTCGGGCTTCGCTTTGTTATGGGCGGTTTTGGAACTCCATTTTATGGAAGCGATACACAAGTTCGTGTGGTAGACGGATTGATTATTTTACAAGAGGGGCAAAAAATAAAAACTGAACCAGTCACCACAATCAAGGCTGCTTCTGATTTTTTAGGTGTAGCACCCACTGACACCCAAAGAGAACATGACAGCCCAGAGCTAGGGGATATTGAGCGACATCTTCTAACTGACAAAGAATGCAATGACTTTCTGGGGGCTTGGTTCGGGCTTTCTACTTTAGTGCTTGAAGAAATGAAGTTGCTTGACAGTGAAGCAACCACCACCCCAGTTCAAATTTGGCCAGGGCATTTTGATGCTGCTACTGAAATCAATGCTGGAAAAACTAGATGCACACTAGGGGCATCTCCAGGAGATGAAAACCA
>JAHRAM010000079.1 GCA_020027305.1 Acidimicrobiia bacterium
CGCCAGAACTTAAAAAAGTATTAGGAATTGTAAAAGCTATTTATTCACTAATAGCTACAAGCTGAAGGCGGAGGTCTAAAAGATAATCGGTTGCTTCGGCAGCGGGCAACATCTCCCGTGCTTGCAAACGCTCCAACAAGCCATCAACCGATTGAATAACTTCATCCAATTTTTGTTGGTTGATTAAAGGGGCATCTGGCGACTGACTTGGAGTGAACTGAGGAGTTCCATCTCCATACTCAAGAGTGTCATCTAATTTAAAATCAGATATATTATTTGTAAAGTCATCGGGGTCAATAATGCTTGACTCGCCTTGGTATTTTTCATTCATCGTTCGCCCTTTCTCTTATAAAGTTTAGCACCAGTATTTTGTAGAGGGTTTATTAATCACCTTTATTTTAACCAGATATTAATTGTTTAGCAGTATATTAAATTCTTTTGGCTTGTTTAGGGGAATTTTAGGCAAAATTAAAGTGCTTTCCATTCAGTTATCAACTCCGTTATTGATTTCCACTCATCAATCCCAAACGGCATCAATGAAACAACAGGCGTAGTAATTCCTGCTGCGCGATACTCTTCTAATCGTTTAGCACACTGTTTGGGCGAGCCGTGCACGAAAAGTTCATCAACAAGCTCATCGGGAATAGCTTCTAAGGATTCAGCTCTCTTCCCCTCTGCCCAAAGTTCCCAGTGTTTTGACAGTTGGTCGGTGCGTCCCCGCCATTCGTGGAATGCTCGATAGACAGGAACATTTAAATATGCTGCCATTGCTCGTTTGGCTGTTGGCAAAACTTCATCTCTATTTGGGTTCGGGCAGACAAAGAGGCGAACCACGATTTCTGGGTCTCCATCTCGCCCGTTTTTTGCCCGTGCATCTTTAACGATTGCTGAAATATCTTTGACGTCAGCTGTGCTTAGCCAGTTCAAAATCGCACCATCTGATTCCGCACCTGCCAAACGCAACATTCCCTCTCTGAGAGCAGCTATTAGGAGTGGGGTGTCAGGCTGTGGAGAACTCCCGAGGCGGAAACCTTTTACCTCAAATGTGTCGTATTGCTCGGTTATTTTTTCACCCGTAAGAGCTTGGCGGAGAAATCGCAAGGTATCTCGCACGCGTTTATATGGTTCAACAAACGGAGTGGCATTCATATTTTCCACAATGATATTAGATGATGCCCCAATGCCAATTGCAACTCTGCCAGGAGCAAGCTCGGCAAGGCCAGCGATTGTTTGAGCAAGTAATGCTGGGCCACGTGTATATACGGGCAGTATCGCTGTGCCAAGCCGCAGGTCTGGAGCCCACTCTGCAGCAAGCGCAAGAGGGGTAATGCCATCATATCCAAGTGCCTCGGCGCTCCACACATCAGTGAAGCCCATTTTAGATAACTGTGAAATTTGTTCTTTTTGAGTTGGCAGTGGCGTAATGAATGGGATTGTTAAGCCATATACGGGGTTTTCTATATTTTTTGTCATACCCCTTATTCATAATATATATATGAAGAAAATACAAATTAAAAAGCAAAAAATACAAGCAACAAAAAATATAAACAATATAAAAAATATAAACAATACAAAAAATGAAAAAATATGAAACACACAAAACATGCAAAACATAGGAAAGACATAAAAGACATAAAAAGCTAAAAAAGACGCAAAAGATATAAAAAAATAAAAAAGCTAAAAAAAGATATGAAGGACATGAAAAATAAAAAAGATATGAAAACTATAAGCAACCCAAAAGCTGTGCAGCCTATAAAGCTGATAAAGCCAGCGAAACCCATAAGTCCTATAAGGACTATAAAATCTGTGAAGCCTGAGCAGTCCGATAGGGATGCTATTGCTCAAAGATTTGGAATGCTATTTTTTGTGGCAGATGATTTGCCCGAGGAAAAGATGCACGCCACAAAAACTGAGGTAGAAAATGTTACAGTCTCGACTCGACAACATTCAAATCAAAGGCACCCAACTCAGAGAAGGGGCGCTGCAAGGGTTGAAAAGATTTATCTTAGAGCTAAAAAGCACAAGTTGCAGGATTGGCGATTAAATGAGGAGACCCGGCGCATAGGAAAAATTGGAGTTCAATTGGCTAGAGAGGCACTTGAAATGAAAATGCAGGCAGCAGCATAAACATATCAAAAGAACACAACATATCAGAAGAGCACGAGATATGAGAAGAACACGAGATATGAAAAGAAGCGACCGCCGACACGCTAGACAAAAAGATAGTTTTTTATATAATGCGTTTATATTGCTTCTGCTAATCGGAGCGATTTTTATAATTTATCAGGGGTATCTTGTTCCACGCTCTGAACAATCTACTGACGATTCACCAACTACGGAATCAATAACTAATATAGAATCGACAACTGACCCAAAACCGATAACTGAGGCAGATGAGCTAGAGTCAACAACTGATGTGGAATCGACAACTGATATAGAATCGGCAACAGATACGGAGGCACCAATAAACAACATACCAAGTGATAAATCTTTAGCGACTAATCCCGATGCCCCCACAAATATTGAAGCTAATGAAATTGCTGGGGCTGTTGCCACAACTACTGGCACACGAGCAAGAATTATAGAAGTGGTAGATGGTGACACAATCATATTTGTGCCTGAACACCTGCCAAAAGAAAAAATAACTGCTCGCTTGATTGGGATTAATACACCTGAAATTAGAACTCCCTACACATACGAACAATGTTTTGGTCCAGAGGCTTCGGCAAAAATGAAAGAACTGGCAGCCTCAGATCCAGAAATCTATGTATATAGGGATATCGAAACATTCGATAAATATGATAGATATTTGCTTTATGTATACCGTGTAAGAGATCACAAATCTCTAAACGAGCTGATGCTAGAAGAAGGATATGCACGTGTTTTGAGTATTCCACCAAATGATACATTTCGCACACAATTCAAACAGGCAGAAATTCGAGCCCGTTCTAAAAACTT
>JAHRAM010000096.1 GCA_020027305.1 Acidimicrobiia bacterium
AGGCAGGTTTTTTCAAGTTTGTCGGGGAAAGATTAGCAGCGCTTGAAAATACTGCCTTTGAAAAAATCGCACACGAAATTGGGGCAACAATTATTTACCTGCCCGCCCCGCTAAGAAAAAGTGAGCAATCCTTCCTTAAGGCGCTTTCTTCAAAGGCTCACCTTGAGGTCATCACCCACACTGGATTTTCAAAAAACCTGACAAGTGGTGGCAATGTGAATAATGGCAGTGTAGATGCTGGCAGTATAAATGGTGGGAATATGAATAGTGACAATATAAATGCTGGGAATATGAATGCTGGCAGTACAAATAGCGATAGAAAACACAAAGACGTTTTTGAAAACTCAGCACTTGACGACTTTTTGCCCGTTTCAATAAGTCACGGATTAAGCACAGAAAAACCAGAGAGCCACACACAAGAAACGAACAAACCTGAAAATAGTGAACATGAAAATGAACAGCTTGAAGCAGACAAAAATGAGGCAGACAAGCTTGGAACAGAAGAAAATGAAACAGGTGAACTTAAAAACGGACAGCAAAAAAATGTGAGCCTAGAAGCTACTAAAACCGAAGGTAAATTCCTCAAAACGCATCATTACAAATATGAAGATCCGAAAAAAGAAGTCAAAGCAGTTGCTCAACAAATATATGAGAAACTAAAAGAAGGAGTTTCCCCAAGCCAGCTTGCCGTTTTATTTACACAAGCTAACCCCTACCGATACCTATTACACAATGAATTTCAATCAACTGAAATTCCATATGTAGGCGCCACACTCAAAACCCTAGACCAAAGCATCGCCGGCCAAGCATTGACGGGCATTTTAAACCTAGCCACCGCTGGCTATTCCACCACCGAAGCTATTAAGGTGCTTGAGCGTAACCCCAAACTACAAAATGACATTTCAGCAAAAAGTTCTCCGAAGAAAAGCGCTTCAACGAAAAACAAAGCTACCGAAGAAAATAAAGCAGAGCAAAAACACAACTGGAAATCTGAGCTCCGTCAAACAGGCATTCCCGATGGGGCAAGCAACTGGCAGAAGCTGGTGCCAAAAAATGTTTTAGAAATACTTGACCCTCTGTTTGATAGCTTTAAAAAACTCGGCGCAAAAAAATCTTGGACAGAAATTGCTGATGAACTTTTTGAAATGCTTTCAGACAACTTAGAGGTTGATGCCCCACCCCACCAAACAGAGGCACTTCAAATGGTTCAGCAAATTATTTCGAGCTTGAACCAATTGGATGACCTTAACAAGCTCAACGGCATTTCTTCTTCAATGGGCGCCAAAACTCTTTTTGCCCTGCTCCAAAGAATTCTCAGCCACAACCTTTCCACACAAAGTTTTTGGCGAAAAAATCGTGTGGGTAGAGGCGTGCTTGTGGCAAATATTTCAACTGCTCCACACTTAAATGTTGAGCACCTCTGGGTTCTAGGGCTATCTGAAGGATTTTTCCCAACCGAAAGCCACCGAGAAAATATTATCTCAAACAAAAACTGGGAAAAGCTAGGCGCTTTAGAAAACACCGCTGAGTTTCAAAATGCCCTAGCTTGTAGAAATTTAAACGCCGCAAAACTGGCGGGAAATCAAAGTGTGTGCCTTTCTTATCCCGAAACAGACATTGAGGCATCTTCTGAGCTGAGCGGCTACCCGACCAGATGGTTGCTCAATGAGAATTTTAAAAAATATATGCCAACAGATGAATCTGGGGCATTCCAAAGGATTCAACCCCTAACCATCCAAGAAGTCAATCTCGCTAACCTAGCAAACCTCAAAATTTCAAATAGCGACAGCGAAGGAATTGAAAAACTGTTTGCTGGCAATGAAATCTTTAGCGCTGGGCTAGAGATGCTCCAAGCACGAAGGCAAAGAGAATTCACCAGATTTGACGGGCTGGTTGAAGGCTTTGAGTTCAAAAAATCCACTTCCCCAACCGCTCTTGAAAATTATGTGAAATGCCCGCGAGGATATTTTTTCAGATACATCTTGGGGCTACATAGTAATCGCCACCAAAAACAATATGGCCTGCCAACAGCACTCACCAAAGGGAGCATCTATCACAAGGCTTTAGAAAAGCTCACCAACGAAAATAAAGAAAGTGGCGAGCAACTTGCTAAGGAAGATTTAATGGCTCTCGTCAAAGAAGTGTGTGAAAAAAGTTTCAAAAATAGCTATGACAATTTCAGTAACCTTCAAAAGAAATTTGTTGATGATGCCGTGACAAGCATTGACGTTCTATTTGAATATTTGAACAATCGACTGGCTTCATGGCGCGCCATCGAGAGCGAATACTCCACTGGGTGTGAGATTGAGCTTCTGGGCGAAAAATATCACTTTGAGGTGAAGATTGACAGAATTGAACAAACAGA
>JAHRAM010000114.1 GCA_020027305.1 Acidimicrobiia bacterium
AATTTTCTAGACGATAGGGGAATATCACTACCAACAATAATAATAGTTGCAGTTCTGGCACTTGCTGCAGCTGCTGCTGGGGTTATTATATATAACGCAGTTCGCGATCGTGGGTCAGGCATAGAAGAAGTTGCTGAAGTGGTTGAAGAGGTTGAAGAAGATTTTGAAGAAGAATTCGTCCCACCACCACCACCTCCTCCTCCTCCTCCTGTACCACCACCACCTGTACCACCACCACAACCACCTCTACCACCACCTCCACCACCTACAACAACCACCAAACCCAAGCCGATTGCTGCCACCACAACAACTACTCAACCTACCCCCAATCCTGTTAACCCTATTTTTTCTAACCCCGTTCAATGCTCTAATGTCGTAACAACTACAACACCTACGCCCATTGCGCAACCTCAATTAACTGTAACAATAACATACTTCCTAGCACTACAAGCCTATACTTATGATACGCTAGGAATAACAAATACAGGAACTTATGCCAGAGTAGTTTCAAGTCAAGGGACCTCATATTACTTTTACAACTCTGTATTTGATGCTTGGTCGCTAGTTGAAGCAAGTGATTTGCAGTATGATAATTTGGTATCCAGAGTTGCAAATTCTACAAACCATATCTCTAAGCCAGCAAATTCTTCAACCCCACCTTCAACCCCGCCTATATTTCAACCAGGTATTGTCAATTACTTTGTTTTTTTTGAAAATGGGCATTCCGTTTTATCTTTTTCAAACGGTAATGGAGTCCATTATACGATAGATACAAATCCTTCTTTGGGTTCTAGTTCTTGGAGTATCAACAATGCACCAATCCCAGAAAGCTCAGGTGCTTTTGGGCTAATAGGTACTACAAAACCACTAGCAAATAGTGTAGCAATTTCTGATGTACCGTCACCAACACACACATACTTTTCTGCCCCACAAGTTGAAAGTGGGACTACCTTAGAAGCAGGAAATACAGGAATTTACGTTAGAGTAATTTTTATTGGAGATACTTCGTATTATTTTTATAATTCTGCTTACAATGTTTGGGTTTTGGTTGAATCAGATGACACACCGTATAGCAATTTAGCAACCAGAGTTGCAAATTCTGCAAACCGTATTTCTAAACCAATAAATGCCCCAAGCCCACCTATAGGTCCACCCATACTTTTTGCAGGATTTTATTCGCGTTTTAAAAATGGAAGCACTGATATATATGCTTCAAATGGCAATCCTTCTGATACTGTTTACTTGAACAATTCAAATGCTTGGATACAGCCACCAGCAGGAAGTCAAGATTCACCACGTTCCCCACAAAATTCAAGCAGATTTGGAATAATGGCATGCAATGCACCACTAATAAGAAATGGTTCCACAATTCCCGATTTGCCGCTGGCTGTATCAACTTGTTCTGTTATGGAAATACGAGCAAAATCCGAGGATGCTTTCGGGGTGTTATGCATCACGGGTCGCAGTACGGTGGTTGATAGACGTACTTTTTATAGCCTTAGTCTTAATCAAGCTCGTAATGATGTAAAGGTTTCTGCAGGTAGTACAAGTGATGCTGGTTGCCTACTCTTACAGAACGTTCATCTAGAATGTTGGGATACTCGGACAGGGTACCACAGTGGACTGAATCAAAGTTTTCCTAGATCCCGCTTCTTTAAGACTGCTGATAGTGCATCAGGTTTAACAATGTCTATCAAATCCAACAGCACTATTTTGAGCGGTTCAATACTTAGGGCAGATGGTTTGCTACTTAGTTGGGATGGGTCTACAACTCGCAGTGGCGCTGCGTGGCAGTCCCCTTCATTTACAGAGACTGCTGTTTCTACTACTCCCACTGCTCCTGTAGCACCACTTACTCACCCATCTTGTGAAGTAATACGTACCCCAACGGAACAGGAATTATGGTGCACGGTAAACTCTACCTCACGGAGACAGATTTATTTGCCGAATTATCTAGCAGATACAGCCTTAGCTAGAAGCTTTTCTAATTTGAGTTCGCAAATATCAATAGGAACAAATAGCACAAGTGATTCAGGTTGTGGTACTGTTGCTTCATATTTACGTTCCTCTAACCCTGAACTCGTGGCATTTTGTTGGGATTCTAGGGTTGGTTATCTTGTAACACCTTACGAACATGGGTCTCATAAATTGATAGCTTACAATAGGGCTCTATTAATGTGGGGGCCTACCGCACGCCTTAGTCATTTTCGCAGTGCAACTACTTCTTCTAGTAGCTCTATTTTGAGTGGTTCTGGTTCTTATGACGTCATTAGTATAAAAAGGTTCAGCTGGAATAATGTTACTACTCGTTCAGGTTTTGATTGGGAGGTAGAGCAGTTGTCTTAGAACAATGTGAAAACGTTTAGTATGGCAGAGTAATTAGCTTATCCATCTAAAATCTCCTTACTTTTTTCAAAGTTATAACAATAGATGGATTTTTCTACTTGAAAAATTAACATCCAAGAAATTGGTATCAAAAAATTAGCTTTTAAGTGGTTTGCGATTGAAATTTGGGGTAATATGGTTATTATCGGTTTTTGTAGGTTGAAGTAAAAATAATCTGGTAAAATAAAAGCAATACTTAATATTGTTAAAAAATATTAAATATTTAAAGGGAGTTCTCATGTCAGCAAAA
>JAHRAM010000127.1 GCA_020027305.1 Acidimicrobiia bacterium
TTGCTCGGGTAATAGACCGTGAAGGCTCAACCCCAAGAGAGCTCGGCGCAGCTATGGCAGTCAGCTCAGATGGTGAAGTGGCAGGTTCAGTTTCTGGAGGATGTGTAGAAGGCGCTGTTGTGACCGAAGCACTTGAAGTTGATGGGCTTGAATTTGATATGTTTGACATTCTTGTTTGTTTTATTTATTTTGTCTGTTTTATTTGTGGGTCAATGTTTTGTGCGTGGTTGCGTGGCGTTTATAATAATTCTTACCAATTAATTGGTTCAATAAAAAGGTGGACAGTTCCGCCACAAGTTAGCCCAACTTCAAACGCCTCATCATCGCTGTAGCCAAAAGAAACCAGCCGAGGTTTTTTGTCTTCCATAACTTCAAGTGCTTCGGTCACAACGGCGCCTTCTACACATCCTCCAGAAACTGAACCTGCCACTTCACCATCTGAGCTGACTGCCATAGCTGCGCCGAGCTCTCTTGGGGTTGAGCCTTCACGGTCTATTACCCGAGCAAGCACCACTGACTTTCCGCTGGTGCGAAACCGCTCAACATCTTTTAGAATTTCTTTCATGTAATTATTTCTTTTTTCATGTCATTAATTCGGTTAGTTATTTAATTCTGCCACATAATTAATTCTGCCAGTTTTTTGAGGGAAAAGACGGAGTGCCCTTCTACAAAATTGTCAATAAAAGGAAGTGCTGCTGACATTCCTTTTGCCAGTGGTTCGTATCCCTCAGTTGCTTTGAGAGGATTAACCCAAACGATTTTGTGCGTCACATAGCTGAGGCGTTTCATTTGTTCGGTGAGTTTTTGGCTGTCGCCTGTATCCCACCCATCTGACAAAATCACAACGATTGCCCCACGTGCCATTCCACGAATGCCCCACTGGTTGTTAAACTGCTCGAGCATTTCGCCAAGGCGAGTTCCGCCCGACCAATCCTCAACGGCTTTTGCAGCATTTGAAATCGCCAAGTCGGGGTCTTTCATTTGGAGCTTCTTGGTGATTTTCGTCAGCCGTGTTCCGAACGTAAATGCCTCAATGCTTGATTGGCTAGCAATGGTGGAGTGAGCAAATCTGAGCAGTACGCGGGCATAGGTTTCCATAGATCCACTGATGTCTAGAAGCAAAACGATTCGGCGATTGGTTTTGTGCTTGGAAAGGAAGGATTGTCGGATTGGCTCTCCGCTAGTCTGGGTCGCCAGCTTGGCGATTTTCTTTATGTCTAGTTGCCCCGATTTGAACTTTCCGCGTTTTAGGCGTCTTGAGGTTCTAAGTGGAGCAGTCATTTTTAGCGAATCTATGGCGTGCTTGGCTTCTACTTGTTCGGCTTGGGTGAGCTTGGCAAAATCTTTTTTATATAGCGTCTCTGTGGGGCTATAGCGGATGAGCAGGGTTTGGGAATCCTCTTGTTCTGCTGGGGTTTCGCTGGAATTTTCAGTTTCACAATTATATATATCATTATTTTCTGTGAAATCTAAGAAATCGGGTGAGTCGGTGTCGCCGTCATTAGTTTCAGAATCAATTTCTTGCAAAAACCTTGCTTCATCGGTTTCATCGGCAAAAACACCCTGCCAATAGTCGCGAAACACACAATTATATATGTGAATGTGGGCTGGGGAAGAAAGCAGGCTTGTTCTGCCCGCCCAATAGAAGTTTTTTAGGGCAATTTGTGAGCGCGCCATGCACGAAGCTGCATTCACAAAATTAATACTCTGTGAAAGGCTGATAGGAATTTTCTGCTGCTTTAACTCTGCTACAAACTCAGCAAGCAGGTTGGTGGCAATAATCTGCTGCTTGGTTGGGGGAGCTTTGGTTGCTAAGTCCATCTGTATGACTTTTGGAACGTTTATGATGCTTGGCGAACTTTTTCTTGATCCTCTGAATATTTTAGAACGGCTCCCAAACTGGCATCCATAAGTTCTTCGGTCAACTCGGTTGCTCCTAATTTCTCAAGGGCGTTTGCCCAAACGATGCTTTCTGCCACGCCGGGCGGTTTATAGAGACCCATCTGGCGAAAGTCAGATGATTTGGTGGCAATCTGGCTAGCCAAGTTTTCGCTCACATTTGATTTGAGCAGCAAAATCTCAACTTCTTTTTCAAGGGTTGGGTGAGCCACCCAGTGATAGAGACAGCGGCGCTTCAAAGCATCATGAACATCTCTAGTTCGGTTGGAAGTGATAATGACCAGCGGAGGAGTTTTAGCAGAGATGGTTCCAATCTCTGGGATGGTAATCGACCAATCAGAAAGCAGCTCCAACAAGAACGCTTCAAATTCGTCATCGGCTCTGTCTATCTCATCTATTAAAAGCACCACAGGCTCCTTTGAAGAGATTGCTCTGAGCAAGGGTCGCTCAATCAGAAAATCTTTTGAATATAGTTGGCTTGTTATTTTGGGAGCGTCATCTTTTGTGTTGCTTTCCCCATCACTGTTTGCTTTATTTTTTTCACTGTTTTTCCTACCGCCTTCCAATCCCTCTGAGGCTCGGATGTGAAGCAACTGGCGGCCATAATCCCATTCATACACAGCCTCTGAAATATCAATGCCCTCATAGCACTGAAGTCGAATCAGCTCAGCAGAAAATCCCTTAGCCAGAGTTTTTGCAACTTCGGTTTTTCCAACCCCAGCCTCGCCTTCTAAAAATAGTGGAAGCTGAAGTTGTGCGGCAAGAAAAATGGCAGTGGCGATTCCGTCATCAGGCAAGTAGTTGTTTTTTTCAAGCAACTCTGATGCATCGGCAACTGATTTCAAATTAAATGACATAATACACTTTTTTTATAAATGTTTTATAAATGCACCTTTTTGCACTTATTAAATTTTACCCTCTGTAGCTATATAATTTCATAGTGCATAATTCCGTGGTTTTCACAATTTC
>JAHRAM010000142.1 GCA_020027305.1 Acidimicrobiia bacterium
GAAACATTATTATAAATAACAACACCAACAATGGCGGCAACAAGAACAAGAACTGATGAAATGACAATTGTTTGAACCGAAAAGACACCCCTATCATTTAAAAAATGCTTATCGAAAAGCGGGCTAAATCGCGCCTTCATTTTCATATATGAATTCTACATATAGCGAAGCCCATTGGGGTCAAGAGTGTTATTCAGTAGCTCCATATCGGCCTCAGTTGGAATTGGGGTTGTCGGAATGCCTTCTTCAGTTATTCCGTCTGGCAAAAGGAGTGGAAATGCTGTGGCGGCTTGAACATCAGCAAAGCTCACGTTGGGATGAAGTGATTTCACTTGCATCTTTCCTTCTTTGCTGAAATTGAACACTCCTAAATTGCTCACCACCGTGCCGATTTCAAAGTATTTGCTAGCACTTTCTGGGAGGTCTTTCATTTTGTCATATCCTGGCCCTGAAACGATGTCAACTTTTTCAACAAATGAGTTTAGGGAATGGTTGGGAACAAAATAGCTGGTCTTATGATTTATAAGATTTCCAGGTGCGCCCCTAAGACCCAATAGCTGTGCCTTGGGTTTTTTCCAATCGCCTATGGCTGCAATATTTTGGTTGCCATATATATCTATCTGACTGGCTCCCATCATCACATGACGTTTGCCCGACCAAACGATGTCAAACATCGTGCGATACGGAAGGTAGCTTTCAACAATTGGGTCAAGTGGTTGCCCTATGGGGTAGTCTCCAAGAACCGCCAAAGAAACAGCATCAGAACAAATTAGGTCTGGTTCAAAGGTAGCTCTAGCTAGTCGCCCGCCCAAAAGGGGGATGTTTCCAATCGGATTACAGAGCATGCTTCCGTCTCCACGAAAAGCCTCAGCACAGGCTAAGACACATATATCTTGCACTTGCATATCTTGCACTTGTGGTTCTTTTGAGTTTGGAGGGAGTTTTGAATCGCTACCTGAATCGCTAACAGGTTTATCTTTTTGTTTATCTGGAGCATTCATTTTTTCTTTTTCTTTTGCGCTCCAAACCCTTTGATTGCTTTTAAGTATTGTTCGTGAGACTTATCTAGAATGTATTTTTCTAAAAAGGCATCCCACAACTTAGGGTCTTTGGCTGTGGCGGCATATTCTTTTTGAAAGGCTTCATCTCTGCCATAGTCTGGGGGGCATTCTGTGAAATGAGCTCCCCCCTCAACTTCTAAAACGCCATCTACAAACACGCGAGAAATCTTAAGCGTTTGAACAGGCCCCAACTTTACAAACTCATCGGTGTCAACTATTTTTTCTGCTGTCATAAATGTTTTTTTACCAGCCATCGCAAACAAGTCATCAAAATAAAGGTCTGGCCCAAGAAACTGCCCGTTTCCAAACTTATCGGCACGGTTCATGTGGATGAGCGAAACATCAATATCAAAAGCTGGAATGGCAACCAACTCATCGTGTGGCTTATAAGGGGATTTCACCATCTTTAGATCTGGGTTCATCTTCAACATATCAGAACCAATGCCAGCTCGAGTTGGGTAAAACGGCACTCTGTGGGCTGCTGCCAGTAGCCCCAGATAAAACGCCCCTTCATCTAATTCGGCAAACTCAATGCTTCCAGCCTGCCTTGCCTTTCTAAAGTGTGGCTCGAGCGGAATGGAATCAAGAGAAACAAAACCATAAACTGCTTTCTTCACTTTTGAAGCAGCACAAAGCAAGCCAATATCTGGACCGCCATAAGAAATGACTGTCAAATCTTTGAGGTCTGAATTACATATCGCACGAACTATTGACATTGGTTTTCTGCGCGACCCCCAGCCTCCAATAGCTATTGTCATTCCGTCTTCTAGCTGCGCCAATATTTCAGCTTCGGTGGTGAGTTTAGGTGTTGGTTCTGACATTTTTTCTGGTTGCCTTGTTTTTCTTTGCCTTTGCTTTGATTGCCCCTAGTTGCTTTATTTTATAGTTGCTTTATTTTATTATTGATTTTTGTTGTTTAGTTTTATGCTTCAGATTTTTTTATTTGAGTTTTTTAGTTTTTTATTTGTACAACCCAGTATTTTAGATTATCTAGTCTTTTAAATTATCTTGTCTAGTATTTTAAATTATAAGGTAGTAATGAAGGTTTTTCAAAAACAACAAGGAAAATTAATGAAAAGGAAAATTGTTTAAAACAAAAATTGCTAAAAATCGCTCTAGGGCTATTTTACAAGCTCAGATGGCTTTGAGGCATCACTTCAAAAAGAAAACTCTCTGATTGTTAAATTGTTTTTTGAACTAAGAAAAATCATAATCAATCGATGAACTTGTTTCCCAAGCATAACCTGAACGGGTAGTAGTGTAATCCCAACTTAGTCGTTTGGGAGGAGAGCCAGAAGCGTTATAATGAAGAACAGAACCACTCAAAATAGTACTATTAGGAGCAATGGTCGCTCTTGAGATACGAATAGAAGGAGCAGTGAAGAGATCCTGTATATCTGCAACCCTATTATAAATTGCTCGCTTATGATACATACGTATATGACTGGATGTAGCATAACCAATTCTAGAATCCCAACAAAATACTCTTAAAAAACCCCACTGATGAACTCCAACGGCGCAACCAGCATCATTTGTACTGCCTGTTGCTATTGTTAGTGTATAGCTCAAACTATAACCACTTGCCAGGGAAATTTGTCTTCGCAAAGTAGAACTTGTTGAGCACCATAATTCGTTTGCTGTTGTGGTACGAATTATTTCACAAGACGGGTGGGCAGTAAGCGGTGCTATAGAGGCAGTGGGAGTAGTAGAAACAGCAGACTGTGTATATGAAAGGGGAAGCGACCAAGCAACACCTGCACGTTGGTTGCTCCAACTGAGCCGTATGTTGTCACGTGATGTGGTTATTGAACCACTCCCCAGAGTGCTATTAGGATCAATAATAGAAGCGCCAACCAATTCAGTCGCCTCAAAAGCGCTAGTAGCAATTTGTGAGGTATTATTAATATCTACAGTGGTATGAGGCGTAAGATATACGGTAGAGTTAAGCCTTCTATTCTTACCATTGTAGTATCCCTCTCTAGTATCCCAACAAATTAAGTAGAC
>JAHRAM010000146.1 GCA_020027305.1 Acidimicrobiia bacterium
TGTATTAACAGGGGCAGGAATATCAACTGATTCGGGGATTCCAGATTTTAGAGGGCCAAAGGGGATATGGACGCTTAATCCTGAAGCAGAAAAAGCTTCAAATATAAATGTGTATGTCAGTGATTCAGAGATTAGGCAGAGGAATTGGCAAAGAATGGCTCAAAACAATGAAATTTATGAGCCAAATGCGGGGCACGATGCGCTAATTAGGCTACAAAATCGCAAAAAGCTCCATACTCTAATAACACAAAACGTAGATGGGCTTCACCTAGATTCAGGCATTGAAGAAGAAAAGCTAGTGGAAATACATGGCACCACAGCCAAGGCAAAGTGTCTTGATTGTGGAAAGCAACTTCCAATAGAAGAAGCACTTGAGCGGGTAAGAGCTGGGGAAGTTGACCCAGAGTGTTTATCTTGTGGCGGAATGCTAAAATCTGCCACAATTTCTTTCGGCCAAGCGCTGGTGCCAGAAGATATATACAGAGCAGAAGTCGCTTCTAGAGAATGTGATTTAATGCTTGCAGTTGGAACTACGTTAGAGGTTTATCCCATTGCAAGTGTTGTTCCGCTTGCCAAGTCAAATGGGGCTGTTGTAATCATTGTAAATGGAAGTCAAACTGTTATGGATGACCTGGCAGATGTGGCTCTTCATGGTTCTATAAGTGATGTGCTCCCCCAAATTATCAATTCCTGACTAATTTGGTAGTATTTAGAAAATTCTCAGCTAGAATTAAAGCATGACATCAGCAAGAGATTTGCTAGAGCAGGTGAGAGCCCAGATAAAACGGGTTTCTACTGAAGAAGCAGCTGCCAGCAACGCTACCTTTTTAGATGTTCGTGAGATGGATGAATACGAATAAGGTGCCGTTCCTAATTCTGTATTTATCCCAAGAGGGATGTTAGAGGTATCTGTAGAAAATCGCATTTCCGATAAAGACACCGAGCTGGTCGTTTATTGTGCAGGTGGAGTTCGTTCTGATTATGCCGCAAAAACACTCAATGAGTTGGGCTATACAAATGTTTCATCAATGGATGGAGGTTTTGGAAAGTGGAAAGATGAAGGGCGCGATTGGGGTGAGCCAAAATTGCTTAACCCAGTTCAGCGAAATCGCTACAGTCGTCACCTTAGGATGCCTGAAGTTGGCGAGGAAGGACAGCAAAAACTTCTAGAGGCAAAAGTGCTACTGCTAGGGGCAGGCGGATTAGGTTCACCAGCTGCCCTCTATTTGGCAGCAGCAGGGGTTGGCACCATCGGCATCGTTGATATGGATGTAGTAGATGAGTCAAACCTTCAGCGACAGATACTTCACAATCTAGATAGGGTGGGTGAGCGAAAAGTGGATTCAGCAAAAAAGACGCTTTCTGCAATGAACCCTGATGTAAATGTGGTTTCTTATGACGTTCGCCTAGCTGCTGAAAATATTTTAGATATCATTGCTGAATATGATGTGGTGATTGATGGGGCAGATAATTTTGCGGTGCGCTATCTTCTAAATGATGCCTCTGTGAAGTTAGGAATTCCAGTTGTACACGGGTCAATATTTAGATTTGAAGGAATGGTAACGGTTTTTGACCCAAAGGATGGCCCTACTTATAGGGATATGGTTCCAGAGCCACCGCCTGCTGACATGGCGCCAAATTGTGCAGAAGCTGGGGTGCTGGGGGTACTACCTGGCATTGTTGGTTCTATGCAAGCACTTGAGGCCATCAAGCTCATTTTGGAGCATGGGAATTCCCTTAAAGGAAGGCTGATTGCGTTTGATGCAACTGAGATGAGCTTTCGTGAGTTCAAGGTAAAGGTTGACCCTGAAAATCAAATTACTTATGCCAATAGAGAGAGAATTCAAGTGGCAGACTTAGAGGGAGTTTGCCAACCAATGCCGCTAGCTTGAAGCCAAAAAATTCCCTACACATCACACTCTATCTCAACCAATTCAAGTGATGTCTTGTAGAATGTAAATATGAAAGTTGCCCTTATTACAGGAGTAGGCGGCCAAGATGGTTCTTATTTAGCTGAATTATTACTTGATAAGGGGTATCAAGTTCATGGGCTAATACGACATAGCTCCGCTGAAAAATACAAAAGCAGACTTGCCACTATAGCTGGGGTTCCTGAGCGAAAAGACAATTTTGTTCTTCACTATGGCGACATAACTGATAGTGCCTCACTGGTTCGGATGCTGGCTGAAATCCAACCAGACGAAGTTTATAATCTAGCTGCTCAAACCCACGTAAAAGTGTCGTTTGATTTGCCAGAACATACGATGAACACGACTGCACTTGGCGCTCTTCATGTGCTTGAAGCTATTCGCACCACAAAATCTGATTGCCGTTTCTACCAAGCATCCAGTTCAGAGATTTTTGGAACCGCTGCTTCACCACAAAATGAATCTTCTCCACTAGAGCCACAGTCTCCTTATGGGTGTGCCAAAGCTGTAGCCCACCTTTTGACAGCTAGCTATCGAGAAGCATACGGAATATGGGCGGTTTCTGGAATAATGTTTAACCATGAAAGCCCAAGACGTGGAACTGATTTTGTGACACGCAAAATATCAAAAGCAGTAGCCAAAATAGCAGCTGGTGAACAAGATGAACTTCATCTTGGCAATCTTAAAGCAGAGAGAGATTGGGGTTTTGCTGGCGATTATGTTGTGGCTATGTGGCAGATGTTACAGACAGACACTCCTGAAGACTATGTCATTGGAACTGGAGAGTCCCATTCTGTCAGAGAATTTGCAAGGTTGGCATTTGAGTATCTTGACTTAAATTATGAAGATTATGTTCGCCACGATCCAGACTTAGAGCGCCCAGCTGAAGTCATAAACTTGCGGGCAGATATAACTAAGGCAGAAAAAGGGCTTGGCTGGAAACCCACAGTCGGAATTGAAGAGCTTGTTCAGATGATGGTGGATGCTGACAAACAGAAGCTCTAACAGTATTAACGTATCAATATAAAATTGGCGATGTAAAATTTACAGTGTGAAAAAGATTGTAATTGTCGGTGCTGGCCCAGCAGGAAATTCATGTGCTACTGCTGCTACTAGGTATGGTGCTAAAGTTGTGCTTATTGAAAATAGCATTATTGGAGGGCAAGCCCACATTCGAGATTGTATTCCATCCAAGTCAATGATTGGATTGCTACCCAATTATAAAGATGTTAATGATAAAGATTCTGAAAGGCTGTTAGAAGATAAACACCTTTTAGACATAGGTCAAAAAGTTCAGTCCATCTCAACACAACTCACAGATAATTTAAATCAGCTATTCAAAAGTCAGAAGATAGAAGTCATTTTGGGGGCAGGAAAACTTAAAGGACCCAATGAGTTGGTGGTTGAGACAAAAGACAAAATGCTGTCACTGAATGCTGATGCCATTGTGCTTGCTACTGGAAGTCGACCTAGAGTTCCTGATTGGTGTAAGCCTGACGGAAAGCAAATACTTTTAACCCGCGATGTTTATCCACCACCTGAAATTCCAGACCACATTGTGATTGTAGGCTCAGGCGTTACTGGCGTTGAGATGACCCACATGTTTTCATCCTTAGGCAGTAAAGTTACATTGCTTGTAAGTAGGCAGCATGTTTTACCAGACAAAGACCCAGAGGTAGCAGCAGTTTTAGAAGAAGACTTTGCAAAAAGGGGGATAGGACTTCTAAAAGGTGCCAGAGCAAATGGAGTTGAGAAAAACTCTGATGGCAGCTTAACGGTTTCTTGTAAAGATGGAAGGAAACTAAAAGCTAGCCATCTTTTGCTTGCTATAGGCAGCCTGCCAAATTCTGAAAATTTAGGTCTAGAAGAAGCTGGCGTGGAAGCAGAAAATGGGTATGTTCTAGTTGACCATCATTTACGGAGCAACATTCCACACATTTATGCTGCTGGAGATTTGGTTGGCAAGCTACAGCTTTCATCAATTTCTATTACACAGGGAAAAAAGATTGCAGAACACGCCTTAGGAATAACTGCTATTCAAACACATCGCCATATTGATTATGAAAAAGCACCGCTTGCAATATTTACAGAGCCTGAAATTGCTGATGTAGGGTTAGCAGAAGCTGATGCATTTAGTGAAGGGCGAAAGGTTAGGGTTACGAAGGTTCCATTTTCTGTTTCAGCAAGAGCGCTCATTCAGGGCGACACTAGAGGATTTGTAAAAATCATTTCAGATCCCATTACGGGACATGTGCTAGGGGGTTCTATTGTGGGGCGACATGCTTCTGAGATGATTGGGTTGGTTTCTTTAGCTATCAATTCTGGCTTAAAGGTAACAGATTTGGTGGAAGCTATGTCAGTGCATCCTACTTTAGTAGAGGTTGTGTTTGAGGCTGCTGAATAGATATTTTTCTATTCAATAGCAGCTAGCACGTCACCACTGCCGACAGCATCACCCACCTGAACTGAGATTTCTTTTACGGTTCCCTCAGTTTGTGCAACTACATTGTTTTCCATCTTCATTGCTTCAAGTACTACTATCGAGTCTCCCACATTTACAGTGTCACCTACTGAAACCAAAATCTTAATTATGGTGCCTTGCATTGGGGCAACCACCTCTCCACTTCCTGAACCAGATGAAGAGCCACTAGCTGCAGATTCAGATTTTTTTCGGGTTGGCTTTTTGCTTGTTGCTGTTTGTTCTCTATCATCCCAAACGATGACAGAATATTTCTTTCCATTTACCTCTACTTCTAATTCATGACCGTCACCTCTTTCGCTATCTCTTTCAATCGTGGCTGGGGCAATATGGCTCAAATCAAGTTTTTCTTCCAACCATTTCGTTGAATGTTCAACTGCTTGGAAGTCAGCATGTTCCAAAATATCAATTTGGGCAGTCTTAGTAGTTGGGATTGGTCCGATTTCCATTTCATTGAGCGCCCTAATTGTTCGTGAAATAGCTTCATCACGGGTTTTCCCCCAACAAATTAATTTTCCAATCAAGTTGTCATAATATTCGCTAATCTCAGAGCCTGCTGTATAGCCAGCATCAAATCGCGTAGAAAATCCATTTGGGATAGTCAAGGTGTTGATTGGGCCAGGAGCTGGAAGAAATGCTCCACCAGCAGGGTCTTCTGCATTTAGCCTAATTTCAATGCTGTGTCCGTTTAGCTCCACTTCATCTTGGGTTATGGAAAGTGGTTCACCCGAAGCTACTTTAAGCTGTTCTGCCACTAGATCCATTCCACATATCAACTCAGTAGCAGGATGCTCCACTTGTAGGCGGGTGTTCATTTCAAGGAAATAAAATTCTCCGTCTTCATACAAGAATTCAATGGTGCCAGCATTTTCATATTTACACTGCTTAGCTACAGCTACTGCTGCTTCACCCATTTTAGAAAGTATTTTTTCATCAATGTTTGGGGCAGGAGCTTCTTCAATGAGCTTTTGGTGGCGACGCTGAATAGAGCAATCTCTTGTTCCTAAGCTGATGCAGTTTCCAAAGCTATCTGCTAACAACTGAACCTCAATATGTCTTGGCCAACCTAGGTATCGTTCAAGGTAAAGCTCATCTCTTCCAAAATATGCCAGAGATTCTCTTGCTGCTGATTCAAGGGCTTCTTCTACATTATCTTCGGTGACAACTTTCATCCCTCGTCCACCTCC
The DNA here is from genome assembly GCA_020027305.1 of Acidimicrobiia bacterium. Lineage (GTDB taxonomy): Bacteria > Actinomycetota > Acidimicrobiia > Acidimicrobiales > Hopanoidiivorantaceae > JAHRAM01. The sequence continues at coordinate 5,595 of JAHRAM010000146.1, forward strand.
GCCATAGGCAGCCTTTATTGCCACAGGCCACCCAAATTCTTTTCCAAAAGCTAAAACCTCTTTTGCATTTTTGACTGGCTCTGTGGTGCCGGGTATTCCATTTACGCCAGCAGCATCTGCAACTTTTCTTGCTGAGAGCTTGTCGCCCATTAATTCAATAGCCTCTCCGCTTGGCCCGATAAATTTGACCCCTAAATCTGTTAGCTGTTTTGCAAAGTCAGCATTCTCGCTATAGAAGCCATAACCCGGATGAACGGCTTCAGCCCCACTTTTTTCTATGGCATCAATTATGGCACCTACATTCAAATAACTTTCAGCTGCAGTTCTGCCCCCCAAGCTAAATGATTCATCAGCCATTTGAGTGTGCAATGCATTTTTGTCAAGATCTGAATAAACTGCCACAGTTGAAATTCCCAGTTCTTTACAAGTGCGGATAACCCGAACTGCAATTTCTCCCCGATTGGCGATTAAAACTTTTGAAAACATTTCTTATAATTGAGTAGTTAAATAAATATATGGAACAAAAACAAATTATAGACGGTCGCTTTATAATCTTACATACTGAACAGACAGGTTCCACCAATTCTGATTTAGTCAATTTTATAAAAAGTGAGGAATGGGATAAAGAAAAAAAGCAGTTCATTTATGTTCTTGTAGCTGATTACCAGACGCAGGGAAGGGGCAGGCTGGATAGAATTTGGCAAACCAAAAGGGGAGAAGCGCTTTTAGTCTCATTATTGATTTGGCACAAGGTGGAATCCCAGCACTCTATAAGCCATCATCATATAAATATGTGCCTTTCTTTAGGGGCAAGAGAAGCTATTCAAGGCTATTGCCCTGTGAGTGATTGCGTGAAAATAAAGTGGCCCAATGATTTAGTTATTGCCATGGGCGATGAAGAATCCGTTGATTATAAAAAAATAGGGGGCATTTTGGGAGAATCATTTAATGGGGAAGCACTTGTTCTGGGTTTAGGGGTAAATTTAGAAACGCCTGAACTCAAAGATGATCACAAAGAAAAAAAGAAAGGCAGTGAAAAAGGGAAAGACAATGTAAAAGGGATTGCACCAGTTGGGATTTCTCAACTACAGAATAAAAAAGATAAGATGCCAGACAGGTGGGAATTGCTTGAAGAGATATTAAAAAGTTTTTCAAGTAGGTATGACAAACTTATTTCTAGCAACTCTAAGGCTAAAAGTAATAGTTCGAAAGGTTTGCTCAATGAAACGAGCAGAGAATTTAATAATCAAGCTACAAGCGAAATTAAAGATGAAATTGAAAAGCATTTAGCGTATCTAAACACACAAGTTGATGTTCTATTGCCAAACGACAAACATTTGAGTGGAACAATTTCTGGTATTGATAGGGGGGGTCGCTTACTCCTCCAAACCAAGGATTCGATTGTTGAAATAGAAACAGGAGATATTTTAAAGTTGAGAGGTCAATAAGGAGAGCTCAATGAGTGAGGTAGCTCAGAAGTTAATTGGGCCTAAATTTTTTGATAGGCAAGTTTTTGGTTATACAAATTTTCGATTAGGTGAAATTTCGATGTTTAATAGCTAAACTTATATTGATGGCTAAAAAATCTTCTGAAACCAACTCGGCGGCATCATCTGCTGCTAGAGATATTGCCCGTGTTGCCCAAACTGGTAAAGAGAGCAAGTCTGGCACAAAAAAGCGGAGCGTCATATTTTCATTTTCTTCGCTGGTGGTTGTCATTATTATTTTGGGAATATTTTTCGTAGGGTTGGCTAGGGCTACCAGAGACGTTTCGCCAGTACCTCGTCAAAACGAAGATCATTGGCACGCAGCTTATTCTGTTTGGGATTGTGTGTCCCAAAGCTTTTTGCCACACTTTAATGTAAGCTTACCAGATGCAGATTCTCGTGGTATCCACTCTCACGATGATAGCGTTATTCACATCCATCCTCATCTTTCCAGTGCTTCAGGCAAGAATGCCAAACTGGAAGTATTTCTAAGTGGAATGGGTGCAGAGGTAACCAAAGAAGCAATTGTGATGCCTGCTACCATTCCCTCCAATGCATTTCCGCTTGGATACAATTTTCAATCGCCCCCCTACCGTCTTGAAGCAGGGGTTGAATGTGACGGGGAACCTGCAATTATCACTATTAGAAGGTGGCGAGACATTAACAACCTGAGTCGTGACCCGATAATTTATGATGAGAATTTTGACGACATTCGCTTCTTAGGCACGGGTGAAGTTTTTGTGATTGCAAGAGCTCCAAGAGGGTTTGATGTGCCAACGCCACCAGACCAAGTTATTCAAAATACACACAATGTCACACCAGACCTAGCATTCCGCCCACAATTAAATGAAGATGGTTCAATCCCAACCACGACAACCACCACCGCTGCTCTAGACCCTCCAATTGCTGGAGGCGAACCACAATAAGTGTAGCTAGTTATAGTTTTAGTAGTTTAAGTAATTTCAATAGGTA
>JAHRAM010000199.1 GCA_020027305.1 Acidimicrobiia bacterium
GATTGCTCTTGAATCAATTTTAGTATGTAAAACTCTATTAAGGAACACATAAGGAAAAGTTCAGGCTCTCATTTCTTGGGAAGTAAGTTGGATGTGTTCGCCCGATTGCTCGTCTGGAAACTTGGCTGAGGCAGGAACACTGCCAACTCGAAAATCCCTGTCGCCCGAACAGGAATTTGATGTGACGGAAGTTCAAGCAATTATTGTGCCGAATTAGTTTGTCGAATTACAATGCTGTCAGCAGTCTAAATTGATGATGTCAAGAGCTTGAAATAATGTTGCCAAGAGCATGAGTTAACGCTGCCAAACAAATTACAGGCAAATTAGATGCTTGTTTAAATTGTTTGGCAGCTACAGGCATTTTGTGACAGGTGAGAAACAAAAGTGTAGCAAGCTTACGGCAAATATATAGCAGGTGTGCGGCAACTTTGATTTGTAAAATTAGAAATATGAATTTCTTTGGTGACGATTTGCTGGCTTGGCTAACGCTTGCTATCGGTGGAGCACTAGCAGTCGGAAACCTGCTAGCTCTGATTGGCCCAGCATCGCAAAAAAAGTCAAGAAGGTCTAGGGTTCAACAATATAAGACTCACCAAATTGAAGGTGGCAGCCAAACCGAGCAGGCTTCCGCTCAAGTTGAAAAAATTGAAACCCTCAATGAAAAAGACGTCTCTGAAAAAAGCAGTGAAAAAGTTAGCAGAGAAAACGACAACAAAGAAAACAGTGCCGAAGAAAATAATGGCGAAAAAGATAATAAGGGGAAGCTTTCAAAGGCCCCCCTCATCCGCTCAATTATTATGATTATTTTGGGATTAGTAGTTTCAATCTGGGCGCTCGCCAGCCTGCTGAGCTAGCGACTACTTTTGCCAGCCCACTTTTGTCAAAAAGCTGACCTACTCGCCGCCAAACATATTTTTCTCGGAGCTGGTTTCATAAACTATCACCTCTGTGTCGGTGATGCCAGCTTCTCCCATCGCTCCAATGAACTCTGCTAAATGTGCTGTTCCCATATGAGCATCTAATGCCTCTTGGGATGTGTATTTTTCATAGAAGTGAAAAAGCAAAGGGTCTTTAAGGTCGCGTGAGAAAATATATGCTTCATTTCCTTCTTCTTTAGAAGTTTCTTCCATCACCTTTATCATTGCGGGAATAACCCCTTCAGCTTTTGACTCTTCGGGAACCCGCCCCTTGCCTATAACTATGATTGACATTTTATTTTCTCCTTTTTTGCTTGGTTTTTGGGTAGCTTTCAACTAATACGTTGCTACCAATTTCAGTTTAGAACTTATATACAATGTCAAAAAATGTGAAAAATTTGAGAAAGGGCTAAAAATCTATTTAGATTTCAAAAACTCTTTGGCATAAGAAAGATAATCGTCAGCTTGTCCTTCGCAATAAATGGTGGTCTTTTGACAATTTATGCCTATGGCTTCTGCCATTGCTTCTCTTTCTAATGGAAAAACCTTTTGTTCAGAAATTTCAACAACAAGTGGATGATCGCCAAAAAATAACGGAGTGTCTTTAGTTAATTCAGGCATCTCCCACATTGTTCCTTCCACCTTTAGGCGAGCTTTGGTTGAAGAATCTTGAATTATTGTATGTGCCTCTTCCCGCCCCATCCCAGCTTTGGTAGCCACTACTACCAATACAGATGAGAAAAGAAATGGAAGTTCTATAAAAAACTCACGTACCATCCCGTCTTTATAGACCTCCATTTTTTCTAATACTCGCTCATAGGCATTCAACAATCCATCAACTGCAAAACAAATATCTGATAAAACTACTCGACGAACGACAGAGTCGCTAACATCACCCTCATGCCATTGATTGCCAGATAGTCCCGCCAGCATTGCTTCATAGCCTTTGACTAAAACCGACATTCCAGAAATTCGTTCAGATAAATGTGGGTTGACTTTATGTGGCATGGCAGTTGAGCCTACCTCTGGGCCGCCAGGTTTTCTTTCGGCAACAAATCCTCTTCCTGCCATTAAGCGAAAGTCAATCGCAAAGTTGGCAGGAGCTGAAACAAGTTGAACTAGGTGTTGAGCAAACTTGAGATCTAGGGACCGCGGATAAATCTGTCCAGTAAACTTTAACTCACCGCCTTCAATATCTACTTCCTTCGACAGATAAGCAATGACCCCATCAGTCAATATTTTTAATTTGTTTTCATCACCTTCTAGTAGAGCAAGCGAATCAAGATGTGTGCCAATCGCACCTTTAATCCCCCTGAACTTATATTCGGTAATAAATTTCTCAAGCTCTTTAATAACACCCATAAGTTCTTCACCAAACATTGCATATATTCTCCCCAATGTTGTTAGCTGAGCAGGCACATTGTGAGTTCTTGCAACAATTGGTCGGTTCTTGTAGCTTTCTACTTTCTTATTGAGTTTTTTTAGGCATTCCCTTGCTTTGTCTGCCAAAAGTTGGGCTGACTTTACGATAGCGACTTGCTCAATGTTTTCTGTGATGTCGCGCGATGTCAGACCTAAATGAATTTTTTGCTCTCCATCCTCGCCAGCTAGGGCTGAGAATTCCTCAATGCGGGCTTTGACATCGTGTTGTAAAACCTCCTCACGTTTGGCGATTGAATCAAAATCAACGTCTTCAATAACTTTTTCATAAGCTTTGATTGTTTTATTTTCAATATCAACTCCAATTTTTTGTTGAAGTCGCAAAATCTCAACCCAAAGTTTTCTTTCGGCAATAATTTTTTCCCTTGGCGACCAAATCGCCTTCATTTCATCACTGGCATATCTCTCTGCCAATATATTTGGGAAAATTTCACTACTCATGTTTGCCTACTCATACTTTCACTATTTTTGCTATCTATCTTTTTAGCCATACTTAAAATTCACTAAACCTCACTCCATTGCAAAAACTGAGCTCTGCCTGGCCCGACCCCCACCAATGTAATCGGCACTCCTACTTCTGCCTCCAAGAACTTGAGATAGTCTTGGGCTGCTGATGGCAGACCGTCTCGACTTTCAACTGCTGAGATAGCTTCATCCCAACCAGAAAATGTTTCATAAATAGGCTTGGCATCATGAAAGTCTGTCTGGTGGTAAGGCACTCCATCTAACTTTTTGCCATTGACCTCATAAGCCACACAAACCTTCAGCTCGTCAATGCCATCTAAAACATCTAACTTAGTAATTGCCAGCTCTGTCATAGTGTTGATATTTACAGCATGGCGGAGCATCACGGCATCAAACCATCCAATTCGTCTGGCCCGCCCAGTGTTTGTTCCAAACTCATCGCCGACTTCAGCTATTCTTGCCCCGACTTCATCATCTAGCTCAGTTGGGAACGGGCCAGAACCCACCCTTGTGGAATATGCTTTTGCCACACCAATAATTCTAGTTAGATGTCTCGGCCCAACGCCTGAACCAGTGGCTGCCCCACCCGCTGAACAATTTGAAGATGTTACAAACGGATAAGTGCCGTGGTCCAAATCTAAAAATGTAGCCTGTGCCCCCTCAAATAGCACCCGCTTTTCGTTTTTTTCATCTGCTAAGGCATCGTTTAGCAGTGATACCGTGTCTGCAATATAAGGTGAAAGTTGGTCTTTATAGTTTGTGAGATAATCTTGAACGATTTCATCTAGGTCAAGCTCTGCCCTTCCATATACCTTTGAAAGCAACAAGTTTTTTTCTGAAAGTGAAATCTCTAGCTTCTTAATGAAGATGTCTTTATCCAATAGGTCTTGGGCGCGGATTCCAACTCGGGCTGCCTTGTCAGCATAAGCTGGCCCAATGCCTCGCTTTGTAGTTCCCAGCTTGGCATCACCCAACCGCCGCTCAATAGCTTCATCAATTTCTTGGTGATAAGGAAAAATGAGATGCGCATTGCCAGATAGCTTTAACTTTTCACAACTCACGCCTCTAGCTTCCAACGCTTCAATTTCTTCAACCAAAACTTTGGGGTCAACCACCACGCCATTTCCAATAACTGGGGTAACGTGGTCATACATTATTCCGCACGGAATCAGTTGAAGCGTAAACCTCTCTTCATCAATTACGATTGTGTGCCCAGCATTGTGCCCGCCCTGATAGCGAACCACAAAATCCATATCGGCAGACATAAGGTCGACAAACTTACCCTTGCCCTCATCACCCCATTGTGCCCCGACAACTACAGTTCCAGCCATTGCCTAGAATTGATTACGGGCACAAGGCTAGGGTCATCAAATAGTCACCCGCCTCATCTTTCCATTGTTTTTCCACACTTAGGTTGGCAACTTCAAGCTCGCCTGCTATTCCAGCCTCTGTGAACTTAGCGGAAATCTCAGTCAAAATTTCTTCCCCCGCTGAAAAACTCACACACATCTTAAGTTTAGCCAAAAAAGCCTCTTGCTTGCACGATGATTTTAGGCGCATTTCAATCCAGTTTTGCTGGTCGTTATAGATAGCTTCGTGGCTGAACTTGCTCAGGTCAAAATCGGCTTCTAACTCATTGTTTAGCACCTGCAAAATGTTGAGGTTGAAATCTGCCGTTATGCCTTGGGCGTCATTATAGGCATAGAGCAAGCGATTTTTATCTTTGACTAGATCGGTGCCGAGCAAAAAGTGGTCGCCCGAATCCATTGAGTTTGAAATGTCTGTAAGGAATTCTTTTCGCTCCTCAGGGCGAAAGTTGCCGATGGTTCCGCCCAAGAAAACTATCAGTCGCCTTCCTTCATGTGGAATTTTTTCAAGGTGATGATGGAAATCGCCAACCACCCCGTGCGCCTCAATGTTTGGGTGTGCTTCCTGAACAGCATCAAGGGAAGCCACTACGGCAGACTCACATACATCAAACGGAACGAACCGCTGACAATGCCCAATGCCAGTCATTGCTTGGAGCAGCACCATAGTTTTTTCAGAATTGCCTGAGCCAAGTTCCACCAAAGTGTCTGCTTGGGTGATTTCTGCAATTTCGCTGGCGTGGGTGTCTAATATTTTTTGTTCAGTATTGGTGAGATAATATTCTGGCAAAGCCATAATCTGTTCAAAGAGTTGAGAACCTCGCTCATCATAAAACCATTTGGCAGGGAGTTCTTTTGCCTCCTTCCCAAAACCTTCACGAACATCTTTTTCTAGCTCACGTTGCTGGAAACCCGAATCTATATAGGTATCGATTTTGTGAATAGTAGTGGTTGTCATATTTATTTTGCTAGCCCTTTATTTTGCCAACCTAAGCCCTGAAAAATGCCAGCGAGTTTTTGGCGGATAAAAGTTTCTATATGTGGGGCGAATATGATTGGGTGGGGTTGCCCGACACCCTCCCCTAAGCACCATCTGGTTCACCATGAACTTGCCATTATATTCACCAACTGCTCCTTTAGCGGGGGCAAATCCTGGGTAGGGGCTGTAGGGGCTAGCCGTCCATTCCCAAACTGCGCTTGGAAGTGAGCGCCCAGATTCAATCGCTGAATGTTCCCATTCAAACTCAGTTGGCAATCTAGCACCTGCCCATCTGGCAAATGCATCAGCTTCATAATATGAAATATGTGTAACAGGGGTGTCTTTTCCGCCACACTCATCCACACTTTTTAGACCGCCCAAAGTGAAAATCTTCCACTCACCATCTATTTGGATAAAGTATCTCGGGGCATTCCAGCTTTCTTCTTGCACGGCATACCATCCGTCAGAAAGCCAAAGGGTTGATTCGTTGTATCCACCATCAGCAATAAACTCTAGCCAATCGCCGACCGTTACCAGCCTGTTTGACAACTCAAAATCGTTCAGCAAAACCGAATGGCTGGGAGTTTCATTGTCAAAAGTAAAAGTTTCAAATGTGCAATTTTCATTTTCAGCTTCAGCGCACCTAAAATCGCTACCGACCATAACCTCACCGCCAGCATAACTTTCCCATTGTTGTTCGGGCTGTTGAAAATCATCTTTCCAAATACCTTCTGGCAAATAGGCAGGCAATTTTGGATTGGCAAACAGCACTTCTTTTATATCGCTCAAGATTAGTTCTTGGTGTTGCTGTTCGTGGTGCATGCCAAGAATCGTGAGATAGGTGATTTCTGAGATACTTTCGGAATCGCCTTTTTCTAAAATGTCAGACAAAAATTCTGCCATTTGCCCATCTACATATTTTCTGTATTCAGCTATTTCTTGAGCGGTCGGGCGAGTAATCAATCCTCTTTCTGGGCGGTTGTGGCGCGGCCCGACTGCTTCATAATAAGAATTAAACAAAAACCCAAAATCTGGGTCAAAGACTTTATAGTCGGGTTTGTGAACGCAGAGAATAAAAGTCTCAAAAAACCAAGTGGTGTGGGCGCGATGCCATTTTGTTGGGCTGACATCTGGCATTGATTGAATGCACTGGTCTTCTGGGCTAAGCGGTTCTGCCAGCTTTTCAGTATAAGAACGAATATCTAAGAATTGCTCAATATCTACGCCATCTATATCAGAGTGAGTTATTTCTTCAGTTGTCATTATATATATGCGTTATATAAATGCGTTTTTCAATAAGTATGTTTGTAGGTATGGAAGGGCAAATGTGAGAAAAAAGACAGGTCAGTGAATCGCAAAGAGAATGTGCGTATTTACTTTTTAATTATAGTGCTTAAATTCCCAATTTCAAATAGGGCGAAAAAATCGACATCAAATATGCGTTATTTTTAATTTCGAAATTGATTTTTGCTCCACCCACCTAATGCCTATTTCTTTTTGCCTGAGCCTTTTGATGATGATGTCAGGTGGTCGCGGTTGGCTTCACCGAGTAGAGAGCCTATTTCTTTCACAGCATTTTTTTGCTTTGAAGTCAGCTTCTTGGGAACTTCCACTTCTACATGAACTAAAAGGTCGCCCCTTCTAGAAGCACCATTGTTTGAAGCATTTGAGTGTGGAACGCCTCTTCCCTTGAGCTTGAACTTCGTTCCAGAAGCTGTGCCTGCTGGAATCTTAATCTCTACCAAGTCGCCGTCATAGGTTGGAACCTTCACCGTTCCGCCCAAGGTTGCTTCCAAAAAACTAATGGGAAAATCAATAACCAGATTTGAGCCTTTTCGATGAAAAAACTCGTGCTTTTCTACAGATACCTTCACATACAAATCTCCGTTCGGGCCTCCTTGTGAGCCTGCCCCACCTTTACCAGCGACTTTTACTCTTTCACCGCTCGTCACTCCCGCTGGCAATTTCACCTTCACCTTCTTTTTGTTATAGCCAATAACTTGTTTGACAGCACCCTTCATTGACTCATCAAATGTAAGGCGAATGTTAGTTTCATAGTCGTGCCCTCTGAGAGGAACTGTTCCACCAAAGCCACCCCTCATGTTTCCCCCGGCCATATTGCCACCAAGTAAGTCAGAAAAAATATCTCTGAGGTCACCTTCGATGTGGATATTTTGACCTTGCTGTGAGAACCCACCAAAATTTTGCCCGCCTGAGCTAGTTGGCCCCGCCCCAAAAACCCTAGCGCTTTTAACTTGGTCGTATTGCTGGCGAGTTTCTTTATTGCCTATGACATCATAGGCGGCAGAAACTTCCTTGAATCTTTCTTCGGCTCGTTTGTTGCCAGGGTTCCTGTCAGGATGAAGTTTTCTAACCAGCTTTTTGTAAGCTACGTTTATTTCTTCATCTGTTGCTGACTTGGTTAGCTCAAGATCTTTGTAATAATCTTTTTCTAGCCATTCTCTTCTAACTTCTGCCATTGCTACTATCCCCCAACTTCAACTTGTGCTGGGCGAAGTAATTTCTCATTCCATAGGTAGCCCGAACGCAAAACTTTTTTAACAACCAATTCGTTATTGCCCTCATCACTTTCACTGCTAGCAACTGCCTCATGAATATTGGGATCAAACGGCTCACCCAATTCAGGGTTTAGAGCCACTAAGCCGCCGCTACTCAACGCCGACAAAAATAAATCATATACTGGCTTCAAAGCCTCTTGGCTATATTCCATCCCCGCTTCAAAAGCCTCTATCACAGGAAGGAGAGTTTCCATAAAGTCAGAAACTATTTGTTGGTCTCTTGTTTGCCTTTCAGATTCTGTTCTTCGGCGATAGTTTTCAAAATCGGCCTTTAGTCGCTGGAAGGTTTCGCGGTCTATGAAATTTTCGTTTGGTAAAGTTACGCCATTTGCTGAAGCATCGCCTTCATCAGATGGGTGAGTATCACTTTCAGAAAAATTGCCTTTAGAAATATTGTCTTTTGAATTTTTGTTCATAGTATTCTTTCATGTTTAGTAAATCACATGTTTATTAAGGTTTATATTTATTACATACCCCTCATTATCAAAACACTTATTAAACATCTATTAGACACTCACCAATTTGGATTACTTATTTTAAGTACCATGTTTTAGGCATTCAATAAATTTTAAGCACTAATAAAGGCTGATACAGTTTTTGAATAAAACCGCTTTAAAGCCGAGCCGAAATCGCTTACGCTTTTTCGTCAACGATTTCAGCTTCCACAACCTCATCTTCATCTTCAACATCTTCTGCGGCGCCATCAACTCCTCCTGCTCCTCCTGCTACACCACCGTCTGGTGACGTTCCATTATCTGAAGCAGATGCCTGAGAATAGAGATGTTGTCCAATTTCTTGAGACAGGGTTGTCAGCTCGCTTACAGCCTGCTCAATCTTTTCTGCATCAATATCTTCTGCTGAAAGTAAACCCTCTAGCTCGCTGACTTTGATTTCTAAGTTTTCTTTCAGGTCATCTGGAATCTGTTCCTTATGATCTTGAAGAGTACGCTTGGTCTGGTTTAACACTGACTCAGCTATGTTTCGCGCTTCAGCTTGTGCTTTCAGCTTGGCATCTTCTTCAGCGTGAGCAGCTGCATCTTCAGTCATCTTCTTGATTTCATCCTCACTAAGTGAAGACTGACCAGTGATTGTAATGTGTTGCTCGTTGCCAGTTGCCTTGTCTTTTGCCGACACATTCACGATACCGTTTGCATCAATATCAAATGTGACTTCAATCTGTGGCATGCCAGCAGGTGCTGGAGGAATCTTGTCAAGCATAAACTTACCAAGCGTCTTATTATATTGCGCCATTTCCCGCTCACCCTGAAGCACATGAATCTCAACCGAAGGCTGATTACTTTCAGCTGTGGTGAATGTCTCAGAACGCCTCGTGGGAATGGTTGTATTTCGCTCAATAAGCGGAGTGCGAATTCCACCCTTGGTTTCAATCCCAAGCGTCAGCGGTGTTACATCTAGCAAAAGCAAATCGGTCACATCACCCCTCAACACACCAGCTTGGATAGTAGCACCTAGCGCCACAACCTCATCTGGGTTAACGCCTTTGTGAGGTTCTTTTCCAGTCAGCGATTGAACCAACTCGCTCACAGCAGGCATTCTTGTAGAGCCACCCACCAAAATGACATGGTCAATCTTTGACTTGTCAATGGCAGCATCTGAAATGACTTGCTCAAACGGGCCTTTACACTTTTCTAACAACCCAGCTGTCATTTCTTGGAAGGCTGCCAGAGTAAGTGTGTAATCCAGATGGAGTGGTCCAGTGTCGCTAGCACTCACATAAGGAAGGTTGATTTGTGCTTCTGGCTTTTGGGAAAGTTCTATCTTAGCTTTCTCGGCTGCCTCGCTCAAACGTTGGAGGGCTGTCGGGTCAGCTGACAGGTCAATGCCTTTTTCGCCCTTAAACTT
>JAHRAM010000201.1 GCA_020027305.1 Acidimicrobiia bacterium
AGCCTAGTAAGGCTATGGGTCATTTTTCAATCGGTAAGCCATTTTCAATTAAATATGCCTCGGTCATTCCAAACACAAAATCGCCTGATGCTGGGTTAACTTGCCCGCCTCCCAGCTGGGAGACAAAAACCCCATTAGGGGTATCAGCAATTATTGCTGCTGGGTCAGTGTCGCCTGCCTCAATATATGTATTTGTCATCCTCACCATTGGAAGATATTCATAACTCTGGCGACGACCGTTGCCAGAGCTTTTTCTTCCCTCGTTTTTTGCACGGAGCCCATCCCACATATAGTCGACCAACTCGCCGTCTTTAATTAAGACATTGTGCTGTGCTGGATGCCCCTCATCGTCTATGGCATAGCACCCCCATTCCCCTGAAACCTGACCGTCATCAACAAGCGTGATGAGAGGGCTTGCTACTTTTTGGCCGAGTTTTCCAGTAAATGTAGATGCTGACTTTTCAATGGCATCAGCCTCAAGCCCGTGACCGCAAGCCTCATGAAATAAAACTCCCCCACCTCCGGCTCCGACCACCACGGGCATTGCTCCGCTAGGGGCTGGGCGGGCGTTTAGCTTTGTGAGCGCTCGTTTGGCTGCCTTTTTTGCCACATCGGCAACTTCATATTGGTCAAAAAGCTCAAAACCTATCGTGTGCCCGATAGTTTCTCTGCCTGTATGCATTCCAGAATCTCCCTTTGCCACACATGAGACCGCAAAAAATGTTCGCACTTGATTATCTCGAGTAAATACCCCTTCCGAATTGGCAACTAAAATGGCACGGCGCTTGTCGCCATAAGAAGCTGATACCTGAACTATTTCACTTCCAGATAAGCGGGCTGCCTCATCTGCTGCTTCCAGCAACTCTGCCTTTTGTGATTTAGATACAGAATCTGGGTCAATAGTGACTTCATTAGGGCGAGGGTGTTGCTTGGGGGTTAGCGCTATTTCGTTTATTGAAGAGGGGTTGGAATTTTTTGATGCCTGTGCCGCTGCCTGTGCCGCTGCAAATAATCCCTGTTCGCTCAAATCTGAGGTGTGAGCAAACCCTGTTGAGTTTCCAGAAATTACACGGATGCCAACACCCTTAGCACTGCCAGAAGAAAACTCTTCAACTTTTCCGTCTTCAAAAAACCCAGAGACTGTTGAACGTTCCTCACCAAAGATTTCTGCGAACTCGCCGCCTTTTTCGAATGCTTTGGCAATGGTTTTAGTCGCCAAGTCTTGACTTATTATTTCGTTTATTTCGTTTTTTGTTTGGTCGTTCATGTTCTCCATCTCTTTTAGTATAAATTTCTCTCTATACCTATTTATTTTAGCTTTGAATGTTAACTTCTTAATGATTAGCGCCAAATTATAAACTATTTAAGGAGAGACTAAATACATATTGACATTAAATACATTAGGAAAGTCGCAAATATATGAATAGAAGACAAAAAAAATGGCTATTTGCCATTCAAATCACTGTCAGTGTAGGGATGTTGTCATGGCTGTTTTTTTCTATCGTCAGAAATGATGACCTTGGTGAATTGGTGTCAGGCTTCACCACTACCTCTCCATTTTGGATAGTGTTTGCCCTCTTCTTCACATTGGTTTCTTTTTTTCTGGCCACATATCGCTGGCAAAAAATTAGTGCGACTTTGGGAGTAGAACGTCCATTTAAAACAATGTTTTCACATTTTATGTCGGGACAATTCGTTTCAAACTTTCTTCCTTCTACCATAGGGGGTGACGTGCTTAGAGTAACTCGCTTATCAATGGAAACAGGAAAGCCACAAAACAGCTTTGCCTCAGTTATTATCGACCGATTTTGTGGATGGCCAGTACTGGCTGCTATCTCACTAATGGGCTTTGCCTTAAGCCCCAGTCTTTATTCAAACGGGAAAGGCGCAGAAGGGCTGACCGCTGTTTTAATTGTCGGCGGAGTGCTTGTGGCTTTCATTCTGCTTTCAATAGTGGCTACCCTTGACATCACCAGTCGAAAATTAAAACGTGCTGAAGGGGTATGGCGCTATATTTCAGCTATAAACATCGGGTTGGTAGCACTTAGAAAAAACATTCTTCATGGTCTAGAAGTTGTTGTTATAACATTTGGAATGCAATTTGCCATGATCCTGGCAGCAGTGGGAGCAGTAGAAGCTCTAGACATCCAAGAAATTGGGTTCTATGCGCTAATGGCATGGATACCGCTTGTGCTGATTGTTCAGGTTATCCCAATTTCAGTTGGCGGTTTTGGGGTTAGAGAAATCGCGCTCACAATTGCCTTTACCACATTAGGAGTGCCAGATGGAAAGGCAGTTCAGCTAGGGCTTTTGCTAGCTCTACTGAATATCGGGGTTAGCCTTATCGGAGCACCCACTCTTGCCTTAGGCGGAATCAAACGGGTTCAAAACCTTTCTGCTACAGAAAAGGTATGACCTTTATTAATGAC
>JAHRAM010000208.1 GCA_020027305.1 Acidimicrobiia bacterium
TTATGCCAGAGTAGTTAATGGTTCAACAACTTCATATTACTTCTACAATTCTGCATTTGATTCCTGGGTATTAGTTGAATCAAGTGATATACCATATAGCAATTTAGCAACCAGAGTTGCAACTAACGCAAACCATATTTCAAAACCAACAAACTCTTCAACCCCACCTTCAACCCCACCTACATTTACATCAGGTTCCAACAATTACTTTTCACGTTTTGAAAATGGGAGCGTTAATATATATGTTTCAATCGGGACACCTTCTAAAACTCATTACTTGGATAATTCAAATACTTGGGTGCAGCCACCCGCAGGAAGCGTAGATACACCACGTGCACCAGAAACTTCAAACCGATTTGGACTAATAGGTAACACAAAACCACTAAAAAATGGTTCTGTGATTCCTGACCTACCTACAAGAACGTATTTCACTGCGCCTCAAGTCGTTTCTGGGAGCACACTAGAGACAGGAAATACAGGAACTTATGCCAGAGTAGTTAATGGTTCAACAACTTCATATTACTTCTACAATTCTGCATTTGATTCCTGGGTATTAGTTGAATCAAGTGATGTACCATATAGCAATTTAGCAACCAGAGTTGCAACTAACGCAAACCATATTTCAAAACCAACAAACTCTTCAACTCCACCTTCAACCCCACCTACATTTACATCAGGCACTTATCATTACTTTTCACGTTTTGAAAATGGAACCACTGCCATATATGCTTCAAATGGCACATCTTCTGAAACTGTTTATTTAAGCAATTCAAATGCTTGGACACAGCCACCAGCAGGAAGTGTAAACACACCACGCTCACCAGAAACTTCAAACCGATTTGGACTAATAGGTAACACAAAACCACTAAAAAATGGTTCTGCAATTTCTAATCCACCTGAAATAGATATAATATACTTTACGGCACCACAAATCACAAGTGGGAGCACATTAGAGAGAGGGAACACAGGAAATTACGCTAGAGTGCTTGTGGGACAAACAACTTCATATTACTTTCATCATTGGGCATTTGATGCTTGGGCATTAGTTGAGTCAAGTGATATACCATATAGCAATTTAGCAACCAGAGTTGCAAACAGTGCAAGTCATGTTTCTAAACCTGGATCCTCAACCCCACCTTTAATTTCACCCACATTTCAATCAGGTGCTTACAATTACTATCTTCGTTTTTCAGAAAGTATTATTGCCCCAGCTAGGACTAACAGGGACCTTCTATATGCGTCAAAAGGTACTATTAATTCCACTCTTAGTTTTTATTTTACACTAGGATGGTATAATTCCTGGGACTTCCCACCAGTGGAAGTTAATAATGCAGCAATTCTCCCAAGTTCTTCAAACCGATTCGGGTTAGTTGGCGTAACAAAACCACGGCTCTTTCGCCGCCGTACAATTCCTAACCCAACCGCTCCTCCTCATTGCAAGGAAGTCTTTAAAAGGCGCTCTGTCCATTATGATAGAAGCCTTACTTATTTTGATATATTCTGCATTAAGAGTATCACCGATCAAAGATATGTAAAGGTTGCTACTTCTGCTAATGGGACCGGGGATGTATACATAGCAAGTAATGCCACACGTGTTTCAGGTTGCTACGCTCAAGAGCCTTACCAACCTACTACCTATGGTGACGCCCAAAATCTTACTGTATACTGTTGGGATACTAGAACGGGTTATTCCACATCAGGTAGGAGAAATATTACGTTATCTTCTGCTTATAAAGTTTTTGAAGTGACAACTACTGGGTTTTATGATCATAGAACGCGTTCTATAGGCCCTAATAGTACTATCTCAAGTGGTTATGTAATTAGCAAAGGGGGAGCGCGCCATAGTTGGAATGGGCGTACAACTCAGCGAGGCGCTAATTGGCAAATCCCAGTTACGACTACTACACGATAAATTTTCAAATAAATTACAAAGTTGCCAAGTTTTGTTTAAGCATTGTTTATACATCAACATAATTTCTTTGATTTAAACAGGTTCTAAATTCACTCCATAGCTAAGTCATGAATAAGTTATAATATGGGCCATGGTTATAATTAGGCCATGAGTGACAGGCAGAGGAGAGTGGAGTTTTTAATATAAAATCAAATGTTGCCAACACTATGCTTTCAGTCACCCACCCGCTCAAAAGCAACTTCTAGCTCACCCCACCTATATCTCCGCTAGTACCTCTCCGCAAACTTACTCATCCTTAATCTCTTCAAAGCTATAGCAATAGACGGTTTTTCCGCCTGAGAATTGGTCGTCAAATGGTTCGCCAAAATCATCTGCGCTGTCGCTGAGCTTATGAGCTGAGCTTGACCCGTCTTTTCTATACACTTCAATTGTGGCGCCTGGCACTACTTCATCGGCTGGCCCAGCAATCGCCCATTTGCCATTCTTAGTTTTTCGCCAACCTGGCTTTTCACTCTTGCCTTCTCCACCAGCTGGTTGTGATGTTTTTTCTGTTGTTTCGTCTTCCATTTTTCTTTTCCTTTCTGTTTCGTTTGTTTCTAAATGTTTCAATAAATGTAGCTTATTTGACATCAATTGATTATTCGCTGATATTTGTTTGACAATTATTTGTATTCTGTATTTGTGTTTTGTATTTATATTTTGTGATTTCCTAATCTTACAATTAAGGGCTAACATATTTTACACATCTTATTAAACAGGAATGTCAAAAATCAGCTATTTAATAATTTAACAAACCAACATTCAATAGAAAGGGAAGGAACAAAAGATGGGAGCATTTAACGCACAATCAACGGCGGCAGAGGTGTTAGAAGGGCAAGATTTGAGCGGAAAGCGAGTTTTAATAACAGGCGCCTCTGGTGGAATCGGGTTAGAAGCTGCTAGAGCAGTTGCTTCAGCAGGTGCAAGCCTAGTGCTTGCAAATCGAGCTTCTGATAAGGCTGAAAAAGCGTTGGCTGATTTGGCGAGCAGTGTTCCAGAAGCAGACATTGAGTCGCTTGACTTAAATCTTGGTTCGCTAAAAAGTGTTCGGGCGTGTGCCGATGAATATTTGGAGAAATACGATGCCCTTCACCTGATGATTAACAATGCAGGGGTTATGGCGACTCCACTTACCCAGACTGAAGATGGGTTTGAAAGCCAGTTTGGAACAAACCACCTCGGGCATTTCGTGCTAACTTGTCGGTTAGTTCCGCTGTTGAAAGAAAGTGCCCCTGCCAGAGTTGTAAACATTTCTTCAGCAGCACACAGGCGAGGCGCTGTAGATATTGACGACCCCAATTTTGAAAACCGCGAATATGACAAGTGGGAATCTTATGGACAGTCAAAGACCGCAAACGCTTTGTTTAGCCTAGAGTTGAATCGGCGGCTGGCTGATTCAGGTGTGAAATCTTATTCGGTGCATCCAGGAATGATTGCAACCGACCTTGGAAGGCACTTGGATGAAGACGACATCAAAATGATGCGCCAACGCGCCAAAGACAATTTGAAGGCAGCAGAAGCTGCTGGCAAAGAAGTTCTCGAACAAGAGCAGTGGTGGAAGACTCCTGAGCAAGGTGCTGCCACTGGTGTTTGGGCAGCCGTTGCCGAAGAGCTAGAAGACCATGGCGGGGTTTATTTAGAAGATTGCAGTGTGGCTCGTGCTAACGGAGGCGAACACGACCCGTGGGGATATGCTCCCTATGCCAAAGATGCTGACTTGGCTGCCGAACTCTGGACTCTCTCTGAAAAAATGGTTGGCGAAACCTTTGATTTCTAACGTTTGCTAGGCAGAGCTTTTTTGTTTGATAGGGCTTTTCTATCAGTCAGGGTTTTATTAATCGAGCCGACCTGACCTAAGAAATTTTTCTAGGGGCGAATTTATTAAATTTATTAAGTTATCAAGGCCATCATTTATTAAGGTTGCTATTTATTAAAGTAGCCATTTATTGAGATAGCCACATTGTTACGGGGCTACTGACAGCGCCTTATGTGTATCTTTCATTTCGTTCTGTAGCTTTTATTTTGCACTGAACGCCAAAAATTGTCACACCCATATATTAAAATTTCGCTATAGATAACGAAAAACGTTTAAATGCTTAAAACATTAACTACAAAAAATATGAAGACAAAGATAGATATACATCACGGCGACAGCAAGGAGCAGTTAAAACAATTGCCAAGTGCCTCAATTGATCTTGTGGTTACTTCGCCGCCTTATGCTGACCAGCGAAAAAATGTGTATGGGGGTATCAACCCCAATGAATATGTAGATTGGTTTATGCCAATTTCAGATGAGCTTTTTAGAGTGCTTAAACCTACTGGCACTTTTATTTTGAATATCAAAGAGAAGGTGGTTAGTGGGGAACGAAGCACATACGTGATGGAGTTAATTTTGGAGATGCGGAAGCGGGGCTGGCTTTGGACTGAAGAATTTATTTGGCACAAGAAAAATTGCTACCCAGGAAAGTGGCCTAACAGGTTTCGGGATGCTTGGGAAAGACTGCTTCAGTTCAACAAACAAAAGAAGTTTAATATGTATCAAGAAGAGGTCATGGTTCCTATGGGCGACTGGGCGAAAACACGTTTAAAGAAACTTTCACCTACTGATAAAATTCGCGATATTTCAAAGGTAGGTAGCGGGTTTGGAAAAAACATTTCTAACTGGGCTAATCGAGACAAGGCATATCCATCAAATGTTTTACATCTGGCAACTGAGTGTAACAACAAAAACCACAGTGCTGCATTCCCAGAGAGTTTGCCAGAATGGTTTATCAAATTGTTTACTAAAGAAGGTGACACTGTGTTAGACCCATTTATGGGTTCAGGCACAACGTTATTTGTAGCCAATCAATTAAAAAGAAATGCAGTAGGAATAGACATCGTCAAAGAATACTGCGAAATGGTGGAGGGTCAGTTGGGAGAGAAAAAATATGAAAAAGCCAGTGCATAATAATGTGCAAAATGAAGTTAAAAAATATGTAGAGAAAAATATTGACAACTTTCACAAGCGACAACTTGAGAAACTGAGCAAGCTAAAACTCAAAACACTATTAAAGCGGAAGAATCCATATCTCTTTAGGGCAAAAGATATTTCTGCCAAAGAAATGGTGGAAGGACTTCTTGTCGCCCATGCCTCTTCTAGTGAAGAAACTACTTTTGGAGATTGGTTGGAAGAGCTCGCAATTTTTGTCAATAAAAAAGTTTATGGCGGCTGGAAATCTGGGATTGAAGGTATTGACCTTGAATTTGATAAGAATGGCAAGAGGTGTCTTGTGGCAATTAAGTCTGGCCCGAATTGGGGCAACAGCAGTCAGATAAAGAAAATGCGTGAAAACTTCATAAAGGCAAAACAAACTTTGCGAACCAGCAATTCTAAACTAGAAATCGTTGCCGTTAATGGTTGTTGCTATGGGCGAAATCGCAAGCCAGATAAAGGTGACTATTTTAAATATTGTGGCAAAGATTTTTGGGAGTTCATTTCTGGTGACAGTGAACTATTTGTGAAAATAATTCAGCCATTGGGGCATCGTGCGAAAGAGGAAAATGAAACGTTTAAAAAATCCTATAAGAAAGTAGCCGATGGATTCACAAAAGAATTTAAAAAAGAATTTTGTTTTTCAAATGGGGGAATTGATTGGGAAAAGTTAATTCGGTTTAACTCTGAATAGGCTACGGG
This sequence comes from Acidimicrobiia bacterium, assembly GCA_020027305.1. Lineage (GTDB taxonomy): Bacteria > Actinomycetota > Acidimicrobiia > Acidimicrobiales > Hopanoidiivorantaceae > JAHRAM01. Next base: position 5,628 of record JAHRAM010000208.1, read on the forward strand.
CGTAATTCTTTTCTGAGGATTTTGCCTGTCGCAGATTTAGGGATTGCGTCTAGAAACTGGATTTCTGCAATTCGTTTGAAAGTGGCGACATCTTTTGCGGCAAACTCAATGATGTCAGCTGCTGTTTCATCGCTTGGCTCATAACCCTCTTTCAAAGTGACAAACGCCATTGGCAACTCCCCAGCTTCATCATCTGGTTTTCCGATAACGGCAGCATCTCCAACTGCTTCGTGGGTAAGCAGAATTCCTTCCAGCTCGGCTGGGGAAACCTGAAAGCCCTTATATTTGATAAGCTCCTTTGAGCGCTCCACGATGTAGAAATCTTGGGCGTCATCTATATAGGCAACATCTCCTGTTGAAAGCCAGCCGTCAGCATCAAGCATTTCAGCAGTTGCTTCGGGATTGTTGAGATAGCCTTGCATAACCTGTGGGCCACGAATCAGTAGCTCACCCATTTCACCATTTTCAACATCTTCACGGGTTTCAATGTCTACAATACGACATTCAGTGTTTGGAACAACGCCACCAACGGCGCCAGGTTTTCCTTCCCCTCTAAGAGCGGCGTGGCTGAGGGGGCTGAGTTCGGTCATTCCATATCCCTGAAAAATCTCGGCTCCAATTCTGTTAGAGGTAGCATGGGCTACATCAGCACTGAGTGGTGCTGCCCCAGAAGTGATAAGGTCGACAGACGACAAATCAAAATCGTCAATTGCTGGGTGCTTAGCTAGAGCCAGCACAATAGGCGGAACCAAATACAGGCGAGTGATTTTATAGGTTTGAACACACTCTAAAAATTCCATCAGGTCAAATCTCGGCAGGGTTACAACTGGCACGCCATAACGCAACGATGAATTCATCAAAATCTGCAGCCCATAGATATGAAAGAAGGGCAACACAGCCAACACTACGCCCCCTTCTTCAACATAAGCAAAAGGTTCACCTTGGGCGATATTTGCGATTAGGTTTTGATGGCTTAAGACGACGCCTTTGGGAAGCCCCGTGGTTCCACTGGAATATGGCAAACAGGCAATATGATTTGCCGTATCGATTTCAGCATGCTCAGCAAGTGGCTCGGCCGCCAGATAATCAGTGATTGGCGTGGCGCCCAAACTTTCACGATGCTCATCGGTTCCATCAATCAAAATGAGGTCTTTCAGTTCATATTGCTCAGCCACCTCTTTTAAGGTGTCGGCAAAAAAGCTCACAGAAACTAGCCGTGTCGCCTTTGAGTCGTTGAGCTGCTTGAGGATTTCTTTAGCAGTGTAGCTAGGGTTGATGGTCGTGATAGTTCCACCAGCATAAAGGGTGCCGTGAAACACCACCGCATATTCAGGCAAATTCGGAGCAACGACAGCAAGCACCTCGCCATTTTCTGCCCTCCGCTCAATCAACCCGCCAGCAAATCGCTTGAACCCTTCAATAAGTTCGCCATAGGTCAGCTGGCGCCCCGAACTTCCATCAGTCAGGGCAGCTCGGTCTAAATAGTCGCCTGCACCTTCAAATAAGTATGTAGTGAGTGCCACATCGGTTGGCCATGTGACATCTGGGTGTTTGCTTTTGAGTATATTCATTTTTTCCTCCCAAAAAATTTCAAAATATTTGGCAGGCGTTTTGTTTTTGCCCGCTATTTTCTAATTTATAAGTAGTGTTTTAGTTGTTTGATTAGTTGTTGGATTTATTGTAATTATGACTTATTGCAATTATTATGCTTATTTGGAATTTTACCTAAATGTCATTTATCGACAAATTAAAATGGCGGTTTTAGAGACACTTTCTCATTTGCCTTATCTCAGTTTTGCAGTCAATTCTCAGCCATTTGAAACATCTCTCTTTTCTTTTTGATTTTTTACTAAAAGCCATTTAAACTCAGAGATATGATAATGTCATTAGCCCGCTTCAATATGGTTGACCCCGATGGGGATGCCACAGCTGTCGCCGAGCGCTACCGAGCATTTCTTGAGATGACATCTTATATGGATGAAAATGGATTCTTCGGCGTCAGCCTAGAAGAACATCACGGCGTTGAAAACAACTGGAGCCCCACACCCCTTTTGAATGCTGGCATGGTGCTGGCACGAACCAAAAATATAAGTGTGTCGGTGTCGGCGCTTTTGCTTCCACTCCACAATCCCATCAGCGTGGCAGAAAATATCACAACCATTAGCTTCATCGCCCCTGGCCGCCTAATCACTATTTTGGGTCAAGGTTATCGCCCTGAGGAATACCACATCATGCAAAAAGATTGGGGAGGCAGAGGCAAGCTGATGGATGAGTGTGTAGACACCCTGATGAAAGCCCTAAGTGGTGAGCCGTTTGAATATAAAGGTGAGACGATACAGATTCGCCCAAAGCCAGAAAGCCCGCCGACTGTTTTTCTGGGAGGCTCTACCCGCCCAGCAGCCCGCCGAGCTGCTCGGGTTGGAATGCCGTTGATGACATCTGGAAATGTGCCAGACATTGAGGCATATTATTATGAGCAGTGCAAAGAAAATGGCACAGAAGGGTTCTGTATGATGCCGCCAGAAGACACGGTGATGTTGTTTGTAGATGAAAATCCTGACAAAGCATGGGATGAACTAGGGGAGCATTTTCTTCATGAGGCAAAGCTATACAAAAGCTGGCAGCTACCGACTATTCGCTCACAGGTTTCATCAACTGCCCTAACCGTAGAAGAACTTCGCGAAGAAGGGATTTATGTGATTGCCACACCTGAGCAGTGTTTAGAAAAAGCAGCCAAGAAAGCTGAAGAGGGCGCACAGACTAACTTCAGCCTGCACCCGATGTGTGGAGGCATTCCAATAGAGCGAGCTTGGGATTGCCTGAAGCTATTCACCGAGCAGGTGCTGAAGAAACTTGAGGCATAGATTTTTGATGTGCCATAGTTTTCTCACGTTTTCATAGATTGGGAGACTATAAATATAAATTGGATTCTAGAAATGTAAGTTGGATCTTAGAAATATAAGTTGGATTCTAGAAAAGAAAATGATAGGTTGGAAAGATTAAGTGAGGGAATGCGAAAGAAATCCTGTAGCTTAAATAAATAGGAACGACATAAACAAAAACAATTAGAAACGCCAAAATACAACTTAAACAGTAAGCAAAAACAAAAAATTACAAAGCAAAAAACACGAAATCAAAAAATCAAAAAACACGGAATTAAAAAGCATGCCCCTACCAAATCAAATTCAAAAAACACACAGCCCAAAGGGTGCTGAAATCACTCGCCACTGGTGGGTGGTTGATGCCGATGGACAGGCACCTGGGCGGGTAGCATCTGAGATTGCACGGCTGCTTCAAGGAAAGCACAAGCCTTCTTATGTTCCCCATCTGGATTCAGGCGATTTCGTCATAGTGATAAACACAGAAAAAATGGTGTTGAGCGGAAACAAAGCCGAACAAAAGGTTCACTATCGCCATACCGGTTATCCAGGCGGAATCAAATCTGACCCCTATATGAAGAATCCGACAAAAGCCTTTCGCCGAACGGTTAAAGGAATGTTGCCTTCTAGCAAGCTCGGTGCAAAGATGTTGAAAAAGTTGAATGTTTATGAGGGGGGCACTCATCCACACGAGGCGCAAAACCCAACACCGCTATCTTTGGAAGAAATGTAACATTGTAATTGTAAGATTGTATTTGTAATAATGTCAGCACCTATCACACAAACCACTGGAAGGCGGAAGCGAGCGACCGCTAGGGTGATTTTTCGTGAGGGCAGCGGAACAATAACGGTGAACGGCAAAGGCATTGATGAATATTTTTCATCGGTTGCACAAACTGCCGAAGTTACTCATCCATTAAGAGCCACTGGCAAACTTGAGGAATATGATATTTCTGCAAAAATAATTGGCGGCGGGCTGTCAGGTCAGGCAGGTGCCTTAAAATTGGGAATAGCCAGAGCACTGGTAGAAATCAACCCTGATTTTCGCGCCAAACTAAAGGCGGAACGGATGCTGACTAGAGATTCGCGCAAGAAAGAATCCAAGAAGTATGGGCTTAAAAAGGCGCGAAAAGCCTCGCAGTATTCAAAACGTTAAGCACTGCTGAGCATCGTTAAGTATTGCTGCATCTTTGAATTTTGCTTATTAGAAATCATTGTTGTTTATTAGAATCCACTGTTGTTTACTAGAAATGTTTAAATATTTGTGCGACATTTAAGTTTTTCTTAAGTATTTTCCAAAATAGTTAAGTTTTTCTAAAATGTCCGCGCTACCTTAGCTACCATAAGCTGTAATAAACTACCGCAGGGCGAAGAAATGCTTTCTAAT
>JAHRAM010000038.1 GCA_020027305.1 Acidimicrobiia bacterium
CAGAGGTGGAACTTCTGCTCAGAAAGCAGATATCGTTCTTGATATTGGTTACCAGGAACAATTTTTTCAAAACCAAGGCTTTGGTATAAAATCTTATTTAGGCTCTAAACCAACTCTTCTCAATGCATCAGGAAGTAATACTAATTTTGTTTTTGAATTGGTTGATTTCAAAGAGGAATATTTGGAAGAAGTAAATGCAATAAGCACAACTCACAAAATTAAGGATAGAATTGCCAAAATACTAAGTAAGGGTTGTTCTTTTAAATTCACTCAAGTTGAAGCTCAAACGATGCAAGATAACCTTGAAATCTTGGATGATGGTATGCCATCACTAATTTCGAAAATGCTGATAAATTTTTATTTGAAAAGAATATCTTCCATTGACAAAAATTTGGAGACATTGGTGAGTGCTGATGTGGAGCTCAACGCCAGTAATATTGGATTAGAGGGATACCAGGTTAAGGTTAAGCGTTTATTAGTCGCAATACTTCTAGGAATGTTTACTGGTAAAAAATGGGATGGAAAATATACTGCTAACGGTTCAATCGTTGTTAAAAAAAGTGGTTCACAAGTTGGTTTTCATATAGTTAAGTTAGATGTCTTGGAGAATTATCTGTTAAAGTCTATTAAGTTTGACACTCCATCTGTTACTCGTCATCGTTTTGCGTCTGTGTACAAGGAAAGAGATGGAAAATTTTATTTCAAACTCAATCTCCAACTCAGATACTGACTTTGTATGGAAATGGAAAATTGCTGTGCAGTTTTTTGCGTTTTCAAAAAATAGTGCAGTTGGTGATTTTGCACCACCATACATTTACATTTAGATTTTACACATATGCAATATAAAGATGAAATGAGACGGCTAATTGATATAGTGAAACAACAAAGTTTCAATGCACCATTAGTGCAAACGTTAGACGATTTGAAAACAATGACTAATGCTGTAAAGGATTTGAGTGATAGAGTAGAAATGCGTGTGCGAAAGAGTTTGACAGCAGATACAAAAACAGCAGACAAAAAGACAAGTAAGAAGAAGAGTAAAAAGTCAAAAACAATAAAACCTTTTCCATCAATAAAGACAAATAACAAGCAGACTACACAGCAACAAACACAGCAAACTACAACACCATCTACGCCAACTAATAGTCTGCCAACTAACAACAACGTCAGTGCTTCTTCAATTAGTGCAAAAGACATAAGTGATATGCGAAATGACTTTGTGCAAAAGCAACAAGCACTTCAACCTATAAAGCCACTTCCTTCGTTTTAGTACCGTTGTAAAAGCAACGATTGGTAAAACCTAAATGCACTAAAACGAGTCAAAAAAGCACGTTTTTGTATAGTTGAAATTACTTGTAGAAAGATAGAGATGAAGACTATGTGAGATGCAAAAATTATAGTTTTTGATGGAACTAAATGCTACAATCAGATAAAATTATTCAGTCATTCCAAAAGGTTTATGTATGTCTATCGTTAAAAATCTCCTAAAAAAAATCATTCCACTTAAAGTACGAGTGATGAGATACCGAATTTTATCGATGTTAAGACGAATTCAATACCAAGTGTTTGGACTTGAAAATAACTTCAAAAACATGTCGAATAGTGAAGTTTTCAATAAAATCTATAAAGAAGGCATTTGGGGCAAGAACGAAGATGGAGACTCCACAAGTGGAAGTGGCTCATATACAAATGAAATTATCCAACCTTATATTTCAGAAGTTTCAAAATTCTTATTGGATATTAAGCCTTCAATAGTTGTTGATTTGGGCTGTGGTGATTTTAATATTGGAAAAAATTTCGTTAATTTATGTGAAAAATATATTGCTTGTGATGTTTCGAGTGAAATTCTGAATAGGAATAAAGATAACTTCTCCCCATTAAAAAATGTTGATTTTAATTTGCTTGATTTGACATCAGATTACTTGCCAAAAGGCGATGTTTGCTTTGTACGTCAAGTGCTTCAACATCTGTCAAACACTGATATAAAAAACTTTGTCAACAATTTAAATTCCCAAAAACCCTATAAATATTTAGTGATAACTGAACATTTGCCTATGTCGGATAATTTCAAAGCGAATGTTGATAAAGAGAGAGGCGCTAATATTAGATTATTTCACCTTTATGATAGTAGTGGTGTAGTTTTACACAAAGAGCCTTTTAACTTAGACGCTTTAAAAACTTTTGATTTACTTGAAGTAAACGTATTTGATGGGCGTATAAAAACTACTGTTTATGAGTTTTAATGCTGTTTCCTGCCTAGGTGGGTTGAAGTTGGTTTTCCTTAGTTCCAGTTGTTCCTTGAAGGGAAAAATATCAACGACTGTTGGACTGCCTTGCTCAATATCCCAAAAATAATGCGAAACCCCATTGGAGAGGATGACAAACCGACAGTTGAGTGACTCTGCATATCCTCGTGCTTGCTCTTGCCCACCAAAGGTGAACCAATTCTTTTTTTGCTTTGGTTATGCAGAGTGAAAAGTCAGAACTGTCTTTGAGAACGTAATCTGCAAAACCTGCCTAGTTCTGCATTTCCGTATCAACATTTACAAAACCATCATCACCAGACAGAATCCAATCGGACTCTCGGAGTAACTTATCTATGATGATTCTTGCATTGGCTTCTGTCATTTCATGCCAGTTCTACCTGCTGATATAAGTCCAACAGGGTAGTGCCTTTGTAACACCAATGCGCTGCACCTCTGACTTGCTGCCAGTTGTAACCCATCTCTGAAAGGATGGTTGATGCAGAAGGAGATAAGGTTGTTAATTCACCTCTGAAGAGAACATTTCTGTTGTCACGAACCTCACAAGTAATTGAACTATCTTTTGAGAAGGTGAGGGTTTCACCTGTGCTGATTCCAAAAATGCCGAAGTAATCCACTCTGCGTTTGCGTTTCTTCGCATTGTCGAATGCTTGTTTGTCTTGTTCAGTTTCAAAAACTACTTCTCTGGGGGTTACATCTTTGCCCCCCATTTCCTCTGCAATCTTTAATGCTGATTTTGCCTGTTCTGGAGTGCAGTTGAAGAACTCTCGATTTTGACGAACTCTTTTATCGTCAAATGCCTCATGGAGACGGTTTTCAATTCCTTTCACATCATCGATCTCGACCGCATAGAAACATTCAAAAGGAAGGGGAGTAGATGTGTTGTCCAGTTCTTTGAGTCTTCTGGACAAGTTGTCGGTGATACCAATTTTGATGATATCCGGCATACTTTCATTCGTTAAGATATAAACAATTGCCATAAGTATATTGTAGACCAAAAGTCGTTGTATTTCAATAAATAGCAGTTTTAAAGATTTCAGAATCTTGAATAACATTACTTGGGTTAAAACAGCACCACCTCCCAATCTTTCTTGTAGATTCTTTACCCATTCAACTGAAACTATCTTGTGGATTAGAAAGGGTCAGAAAACAAAACATTATTTCAATTATGATTTGATGAAAAGTAATAATGACGGAAAACAGAGGCAACGCAACTATGCAAATTGAATTGCATAGTTGGTAACATAATATAAATGAAGTGCTTATAATACAATACGACTGCACACCACGTAGCAGAAGCAAATCAGCAGTGAGCATTACAAACGAGTACTATTCATGTCGCCTTGCAACTCTTTGTAAACAAAGGGTTGTTTTGAACGCTACTATTGAGCGAGAGTAATAAACGGATGGTTAGCGCATGATTGATGTTCACAGTGAACAAAATGTTTGGCAATCCATCTTGGATTTTTGGTTTGACGACATTGACCGTCAAAAATGGTTTGTTAAAGATAACCATTTTGATGAACTCGTGAGAAAAAAATTTGCGCAGTGCGTCCACAAAGCACTCAACCATGAGTATGATCACTGGAATAATGATTTTTCTGCCCGCTTAGCGCTTATTCTTTTATTGGACCAAATGACTAGAAATATTTTTCGCAATATGCCGAAAGCATTTTCTGGGGATGAATTAGCGCTTTCTTTGTCTTTTAATGCCATCCATGAAGGGCAATTAGATATTGAACCGGCATTGTCGCGCCGCTCATTTTTGTTGATGCCGCTCATGCACAGTGAAGATAGAGATGTTCAAAATGATTCCATACCATTTTTTGAAAAATATACCGACCAGAATACTGTTGCCTATGCGCACAAACATAAAGACATCATTGCTTTATTTGGCAGATTTCCCCACCGAAATGCTCTTTTAGGACGACAATCAACCGCTGAAGAGATAGAATTTCTTCAAGACCCCGCCAATATATTTTGAGAGGCAGCCATGGCTTGTCTTTTTTACGGGCATACTTTTCTGTTGATTGCCGTTTGAGTATGGTTCGTCATTCGGTCAAAATAAAAAGAGATTTTGAGAGTGCACAAGCCACATAATGCCCCTCACTCAGTATTAACCTAAAAGTTACGGGCTATCAAATGATAGCTCAATTTCTTCTGTCGCGGGATTATTGGGCATGTCTAATGGTCTAGGGTACGAGCATTTTTCTGTGGTGATTGAGGCACCAGAACTAAAGCTGATTTCCAACACGAGTGGCAGACCATTATCACTGAGTGGCGCAAAATTGTTAGCATGGATATGCACAATCGGTAAAGCAATATTTTCAACAAAGCTTTTAATTTTCTCTAAATGGAGGTCACAATCATGAAACTCAATAGACATACCGGTAATCCTGTTTTGATGGGCGAATAGAGAATCTAAAATACGATATTCCCACCCCTCAATATCAATTTTGAGAAATATTTTGTTCGCGGGCACCGTTGCGAAGACGTCGTCCATGCCAATATATTGTGCGCCACCACTCTGCCCTACAAATTTTTGTATATGCTGACTTCTCGTCCCCGTAAAAAATTTTTTGTAAGCCAACAGTGTTTTAACGCTCTTCAATACTAAAGAGGGAGAATCCACTCGCGGCAATGACTTAATCACTTGCTTAAAAAATGTTTGTGCGTTGACTGATGCATCGTAAACGGCTAAAGGGACATTGTTTTTCTTTATAAATTCTGCTTCAAAAGACCAATCATCTGAGAGACCAAGCCCGATAAGAAAATCTGATGCAATGAGGTCGGTGCGCGATATGATGTAGCCACCATCATTGTCTTTCCCTAAACGGATTAAGTCGTTTGCTTGGCAGTGTGAGAGAAAGCTTGGTAATTGCGCCTTAAGCATCGCACTCTTTATTTACGATCATTTTTGCAATCATCTATGCATTAAGATCCCTGCGAACACTGTGGTTGGCATCTGCCTTGTCTCATCGGAACGGTCACAAATATCTTAACGCTTTAGTATTCTCACTAATTCATTGACTTTTTCATCAAATGAATCACCGCTATTCAATGAGTCTTTGACGCATTCATGCAGATGCTTTTTGAGAATATTCCCTTCGACAGTGGTCATGGCAGCGCGTACGGCTTTAATTTGATTGAGAATATCCACACAGTATTTTCCGTCCTCAATCATACTTTGCACCCCTCTCACTTGCCCTTCAATACGTTTTAAGCTTTTAATTTGGTTTTGATGACATGGATGGGACATTAATATATCCAATGTGGTAGTACGTAAGTGAATATTGTCGCACAAATGAATATGAGTGTGCTGGCAAAATAGATTATTTGCGATTGTTTCTGGGTGCGCCGACACATTGCGCCGAGTTTAGGGTCTGCGGGGCAGGGCATCCGATAGGTCTTATAATTCACATAACCGGTAAAAACGATCATAGTAAAAGCCCCGATGAATATATACATTTTGTACTGTGAGATCGTGATTAACAATGGCACGGCACTGACTAAACTCGCCAATGTAGCTCCTGCCCCTACAGCGACCAAAAGAGCAGGAAGGGCACAACAAATCAAGGTTGACGATGAAGTGAGTAGTGCCCCGAAATTGACTGCCTTATCTTTCATTTTAGATGATCACAATATGCACCGCAACGGGACTTTGACCATTAGAGCGGATTTTATTTTTAATATCCTGAAGATCAATTTTTTTTTCTAAATGGTAGGCAACCAAGACCTTCCCTTTATCGAGATCGACATCTATTTTAATAACTGATTTATCTTTTTTGAATACTTTTTCAATACCCCGCGCACAAAAATCACAGACCATCCCTTTGACACTCACCACAGCAATTTGGACTTGTGCTAAATGCTCAATAAAATGACTCCACCGCTCGGCATTGATGGCTAATGTGTGCCCGTTTATTTGCACTTGGTATGGATGATCACCGTGCGGATCTCTGGGAGAAAA
>JAHRAM010000053.1 GCA_020027305.1 Acidimicrobiia bacterium
CGCCGTTTGAAATCTTTTTCAGTGGGCGGGCCAGATACTAAAGCGCCCGGGGGGAAAAATGGTGGAACGGTGTTGGGGAAGACAATCTCTCCAATAACTCCATCTGAATCAAGCTCGTTGTTTCTACGCTCGTTATCCCAGTTACGTGTTTTGCTGTCGTCTTGTAGGTCACGAAATGGATTTTTATAGGCACCCCTCCACTCATCAAATTCTTCTAAATAGTCAGCTTCTAAATATTCACGATAGGTCACCATATTTGCCCCAGCGTGGCAGTCAGATGAAATGATGGCATAACGATTTGACATATATATTAATTATATACAAAAAGCCTTCGGCTGATAATTCTTAGATGGCAATTTTCAACCGATAGCTTTCAACCGATAATTTTGCCTTCCCTAAGTTCGTTTATATCACTATCACTTAGTGCCAGCTCAGCTTTAAGCACCTCATCAGTGTGTTCGTTTAGCCATGGCATTCGGGTTTCGCCCCCTTCAGTCAGTGAAGAAATCTTTACAGGGTTAGATGGAACAGACATTGTCTTTGGGGTTTCGGTTTTGGGGGTTTCAGTTTCAGTAGCGTCTGGTAAATCCATTTTGGTAATCATTTGTCGCAGTTCCACATGTTGATCGGCAGCTACATCTTTTGGGGAATTGCATGGTCCTGATGCCACCCCTGCCTCAGCCAATTGCGTGGAAGCCTCTAACTTGCCAATAGATGACGCCCAGCCCTCAATGGCAGGGCGGATGTCTGACTCTAAATATGCCACCCAGCCTTGGCGGTCGGTAAATCGCTCATCTGTTTTCCACTCTGGTTTTCCAATAATGTCACACATTATTTCAAACTGGTGTTCCCTTCCTACTTGAATCATAAAGTATCCATCGGACGCTTTGAAGGCATCCAAGATTAGCAAGCCAGGTTTGCCTGGGTCTCTTTCTACATTCATTGAGTCATATTGAATTTGCACATCAGCCAACGCCACCATGCAGTCAAACATTGAGATGTCAACGAACTGCCCCTTTCCCGTGTTGTCTCTTTGGCGAAGTGCGGCCAGCACACCGATAACTCCAAACACTGCTGAGCCAGTGTCGCCCATCGCTCCGAGTGGGCTGATGTGTGGAGGCTTGTCGGCGGGGGTTGCCCAAGAATAAAGGCTGCTCATTGCCTCTGCCACCCCAGCATAGGCTGGCCAGCCAGAATAGGGGGTGTCGGTGTTTCCAAACCCAGATATTGAGAGATAGACAATCTGGTCATTTTTTGCCAGCACATCTTTATAGCCCAGCCCCATTTTGTTTAAGGTTTGAGATTTGAAGTTCTCGGCAAACACATCAAACTTGGTTGAAAGCTCAAGCACAAGCTCTCTGCCTTTTTCAGATTTGATATCTATGCCGATGCTCTTTTTGTTGAAGTTGTTTCTCAGATATGTAACACCCACCTGCCGCCCATCTGGGTCTTGAATGAATGGGGCAGAAGAGCGCCCAGATTCGCCCGCCACTGGATGCTCAACTTTCACCACCTCTGCTCCCAACCGTGCCATCATCTGGGTGGCATAGGGGAGCGCCTGCATTTGCTCGACAGCTAAGATTCTGATTCCGTCAAGTGGCTTTGGTTGGTCAGTGTTGTCGTCTGTATGACTGTTGCCGTTTATATAGTCGCCAAAAATATTGTGTGATTCGCCTAGTTGCATTTTTGTGTTTTACTTTTCTTACTTTGTTGGTATTTAGCCTTAGCTTAATGTTTGGTTGCCCTTGAGTTTATAGGTTTATAGGGGGTGCTCTAAGTGAGCCTATATTTCTATTCTAGGAATAATAAAATATCGCTCTAAAATAGCAGTAGGGCAAAGAAAGCGGCAAGTTAAATTAATTAAATTAAATCGCAAATAAAATAGCAGACAAGACGGCAAAGAACACAATAAAGAAAACGACAAATAAAATGACAAACAAACCAGCAAAATCTGGAATCATCGCTTATGGGGGATATGTTCCGCACTGGTATTTAGAACGGTCTGACATTCCGCCAGCTTCCACATCGGCTAAGGGAAGTCGCCGAGTAGCAGGGTTTGATGAAGACACCACAACTATGGGGGTGGCTGCTGCCCGCTTGGCTCTATCAGGTGAAGGTGGTGATAGCAAAAATTCCAGCGACCAAATCCTCAGCAATCAAATCTCTGAGTTGTGGTTTTCAACTGCTGAGCCAGCATATTTAGAAAAGACGAATGCTGCCATTATCCATTCCGCCATCCGCCTTGACCAAACCGCTTCTGCCCTTGACTTTGGGGGAGCCAACCGTTCAGGTATTGGTGCCCTAAAAAGCGCTCTGTCTTCGAATTTTGATTTAGGAAATAGGCTGGTGGTGCTGGCTGGGCTTAGAACAGGGATGCCTTCTTCAACAGATGAGATGAATGGGGGAGACGGGGCAGCAGCTTTTTTGCTCGGCTCAGAAGATGGCCCAGAAAACAGCACAGAAAACAGCACAGAAAACAGCACAGAAAACAGCGTAATCGCCACATATTTGGGCGGAGGCTCAGCAACAGCAGAATTCTTAGACAGGTGGCGTGACAGCGGAGAACCACACACTCGCCAGTGGGAAGAACGTTTTGCTGAGCAAATCTATGGAGAATTATTTGAAACCGCATTGACCCAAGCGCTAAAAGTTGCTGGCGTGAAACCAGAAGACATTGACTTTGCAGCAATAACAGGCAGCCATCAACGGTCGGTGAAGCGGGCTCAAGCAACATTTAAAAAGCCAGCATTTGAAAAGAGCCAGATGGCAGATGACCTTTTAGAACAGCTTGGCAATACAGGGGCAGCACATCCTGGAATGGTGCTTTGTGAAATCTTGAGTGTGGCTGAACCAAACAAAACAATTGCTGTGGCACATTTAGCTGACGGCGTAGAAGTCGCCATTTTCAAAACCACTGAGGCAATCGAAAATAGTCGCAGAACCCCCATCTCAAAAAATCTAGAGCAGGGGAACAAAATCGACTACCTCACATATCTTCGTTGGCGAAAAATCCTAAAGACCCAACCGCCCAACCGCCCAGAGCCTCCTCGCATTTCTGCCCCAGCAGCAGCACGCCAGCGCGACTGGAAATATGGATTTGTCGGCTCAAGAGGCGATAAGACCGATATGCTTCATCTTCCTCCCGCACGGGTTTCCATCAACTCCGATGACACGGGGGAGATGTCGGTTGCCCCAATGGCAGATATTTCCGCCAAGGTTGTGACTTACACAGTAGATCGTCTCGTTTATTCAGAAAGCCCGCCAGTCATTTTCGCCATCATTAATTTTGAGGGTGATTCAGGCAGATTTGCGGTGGAGATGACCGATGTGGATGAAACAGAGCTTGAAATCGGGATGCCTGTGGAGATGGTTTTCCGCCGACTTTATACAGCAGAGGGCATTCATAATTATTTCTACAAGGCGCGGCCTATCAGAGAGTAGCAATTAGAACATAACCATTTGAATATAATTACTTGACTAAGCACACAATTAAAATAATAAAATTAAAATATAGAGAAAAAATGGCTTCACACTTTGTTTTAGCAACCCCTGTTTTCAAATGCCAAACTTTTTTGGCAAGACCAGATTATTTAAACCACAACTGATATTAGAGTGTAATGGCATCACACGGAATAAAAGACCAAGTCGCAATCGTAGGAATGGGTTGCATTCCATTTCGCGAGCATTGGGATAAGAGCGCAGATGACATGCTCATTGATGCCACGACTCCAGCTTTTGAATCAACAGGGTTGTTGGCGAAAGACATCGATGCCTACTGGTTGGGAACGGCAATGGCGGGGGCAGGAAGCGGAATGGTTTTGGCACAACCCCTCAAGCTCAAGGGCAAGCCAGTTACGCGAGTTGAGAATTTCTGTGCTACTGGGTCTGAAGCCCTTAGGAATGCTGCCTATGCTTTGGCGTCTGGTGCTTATGATACCGTGATGGCGGTCGGCGTTGAAAAAGTGAAAGACAGCGGATACCAAGGGCTAACTGGAGCACCCGCCTATCATGATGGAACCAAACGGAATCTCACAGCTGCTGCCATGTTTAGCTTGGTGCTTCCATCCTATGCCAACAAATATGGCGTTGATGAAGACGAGCTTAGAAAGGTGGTTGCCAAAATCTCAGAAAAGAGCCATCACAATGGAACCCTTAATTCGCTCGCTCAGTTTAGAAGGGAAATGCCAGCCGAAGAAATATGTAAACTTCCGCCAGTGGCTGGCAGGTTATCGGTTTTTGATTGCGCTGGCGTGGCAGATGGCGCAGCAGCAGCTATTTTGGTGCGTGCAGAAGACGCCCATAAATACACCGACAAACCGATATTCATCAAAGCACTTTCATTTGTGGCAGGCACAGGTGAGGGGCTGGTTGACCCAGAATACGACTTCACCCATTTGCCTGAGTGTGAGATGGCGGCAAATGATGCTTATGAACAGGCAGGCATCACTGATCCAAGAAACCAGATTTCAATGGCAGAAGTTCACGATTGCTTCAGCATTACCGAGTTGGTGCTGATGGAAGACCTTGGGTTTGCTGAGCGAGGAACGGCATGGAAGGAAGTTTTAGATGGCACATTTAATTTAGATGGCGAACTTCCTATAAACACCGATGGCGGACTAAAATCATTCGGTCATCCAGTTGGTGCCTCTGGGCTGCGGATGCATTATGAGTGTTGGCTTCAGCTTCGTGAAGAAGCGGGCGAACGTCAGGTTAAAAATCCAGATAAGGCGCTGGTTCACAACTTGGGTGGATACCCAGGCGAAATGCTGAGCTTCGTTTCTATTTTGGGAAACGAGCTAGATAGTTAAAAAGAAAGCATTTCACATTGATAATTTCAATTGCGAGCCAAATTCAATTACGAAACAAATTTAATTACGAGATAAAAAATTAAACGAGCAAAAAAGAGGATAAGCAAATGCCAAACCTAGTCAAAGCAGGAGACCTAGTTTATGGGATTCAGCTTCCCATCCAAACCTTGACAGAAACCCTTCGTGCGCCGTGGGAGACCACTGCCACAGTTGACGACTTAGTTGCCATTGCCAAAAAGTGCGAAGCCACTGGGCATTTTTTCGTGGGGGTGTGTGACCACATTGCCATTCCAAACGATGACTATGCTTCAAAGATGCACACCACTTGGTATGACCCAGTTTCCACACTGGCATTCATTGCTGGGCAAACTGAAAAAATCCATCTGCTGTCGGTTGTTTGGATAGCGTCATATCGCCATCCACTACAAACGGCAAAGCTGTTTGGCACGCTCGACCATTTGTCGGGTGGGCGAGCAATCTTGGGGGCAGGGGTTGGACATGTGGAAGGCGAGTTCAAAGCACTAGGGGTAGATTTTGAAAATCGTGGCAAGCTCCTTGATGAGTGCCTTGATGGGTTTAAGGCTGCGATGGCGCCAGGGGAGTATTCTTCATTTGAAGGTGAAACATATAGCTGGAAAGATTGTGGCGTGGGGCCAAAGCCTGAAGCTGAAATTCCAATTTGGATTGGCGGAAGCAGCAACCCAGCCTATCGAAGGGTTGGGCAACGGGGAGATGGTTGGATTCCAATGGGCAACCCCAAAGAAACTCTGCCAGATATTTTTGGCTATATTAAGAAGGCAGCAGCCGATGCGGGCATGCCAGATAAGGAATTTGATTTTGGATATATGCCTCCGACCATTTTTGTGGGTGAGCCTCCCGATGACCTGCCAAAGTCGCTAGGGGGGTGGTTGCTTTCAGGGAGTGGAGAGGAAATTGCTCAAGAACTTCGTTCAGCAAAAGACATCGGTGTTCGCGTGTTGCATTTGCGATTTGCTAGTCGCACTCTTGAGGAATATTTAGAACAGCTAGATATTTTTGCGGCTGAAGTCGCGCCTAACTTGAGCTAGCCGATTACTCATATTTCCCTTTGGAAATGCTAATAACCTAGCATTTTTCCATTTAAGCTAATTTCCATATGCCCAAAACAATATATATTCAAACGATATATAGAGGAGTTGCCCGTGCCAAAAAGTGTCTCACCCCTGTGCCATATTTATTACAAGAGAAAAATGAATGAGAGAATTACCGAAGATATCATTAGAACTCACTTTAAGAGTTTTAAGGGTTGGCATGTTGAAGAGCAGAGCTCACAGAATCAAGCTATTGCTGATTTGCTAAAGTCAGCTACCAAGAAGGGAACTGGAAAGAATCTCGGAAGGCCAGAATTTGTAATCACTTTTAATGACCTCAAAGAAACTATTTGTGTGATTGAAGCTAAGGCAGACACAAAAAAGCATGAAAGTCAATCGCCACCAGATGACCCAATAAATTTTGCTGTAGATGGCGTTCTTCATTACGCTCAAAAACTGTCAGCTGAGTTCAATGTTTTAGCGATTGCGGTAAGTGGAAAAAACAAAGAAAATATAAAAGTATCCCACTATTTTCATTTGAAAGGTGGAGAAAACAAAGAAGTTTTACCAGCAGGCAAACTTCTTGATCAAGAAAGCTACGAGCAAGCAATATTGGCTGAAGTCAAGCAACAAGATTTAGACAAGATATTTGATTATTACCGAGCTTTAAATAATAAACTTCACGACTACAAAATAAAAGAAGATGCACGAGCACTGTTGGTTAGTTGCATACTGATTGCTTTACGGGTTCAAAAGTTTCAAGATGATTATCCAAAATATAAGCAACCAAAAGATTTGCTGGAATTTTTGTTAGAAAGTGCCAAAGAGGGTTTTAAGGATGTAAGAGAAATATCTGTTATTGAGGATAATTTTGTTTTTATAAAAAATGAGAAAAAATTGGTTGAAGAAAATATCCTTCTCAATTTAATTGATGAGGTGAAAAATCAAATACATGAATATGTTCGAACGCACAAATTCTACGATGCGCTATCAGAGTTGTATATCGAATTTCTAAGATATTCAAATTCAGACAAAAGTCTTGGGATAGTGCTCACTCCTAGACATATTGCTGATTTGGCTGTGGAGCTGGCAAGTGTAAACAAAAAATCTGTCGCCATTGACACATGTTGTGGAACTGGAACTTTTTTAGTTAGCGCCATGAAAAAAATGATTGAGGATGCCTCAGGTGACGCAAAACTTGAAGAAGATATAAAGAAAAATAGTGTGTTGGGCATAGAATATGCCGCCCATTTGTATTCATTGGCATGCTCAAATATGTTTATTCATGGCGATGGAAAAAGCAACATATTACATGACGATTGTTTTGAAGACAATGAGCACAAAGACAGGGCAGATATAACTGTTGGGCTCCTTAACCCGCCCTTTGACTCTAAAGATTCTAAGGATGAAGAATTTAAATACCTGCTGGAAAATTTAAAGTATTTACAACCCAAGGGTATATGTGTTTGCGTACTTCCCAAAAAGTGCACTTTGACCACTCCTAAAATGGTTGAGTATCGTAAACAATTAATACGAGAACATACCATCCTTGCCATTTTGTCATTGCCTTTAGATTTGTTTCACAATTCTAAAGTATCTGTTGCCACAACAATTTTTGTTGTTCAAGCGCATCAACCGCAAGACACTCGGAAAATTTGGCTGTCGTTTTGTGATGATGATGGGTTTGAGATTACAAAAAATAAAGGACGAGAAGATATGTCTGGAAAATGGCCCAGCATAAAGAAAAGGTGGGTTGAAAGTTTCCACGATAGACGAGAAACCGATGGATTTAGTGTTATGAAAAAATTAGAGCCTCAAGAAGAATTTTGTGCCGAAGCCTATATTGCCACAGATTACTCTAGTTTGAATCAGAATTATTTTGAGCGAATACTTAAACTTCACCTTGCCTATAGATTAATTGAAGACAAGAGTCTTAAAGTGAATGCTAATCCAGTAATAGATAAAACAATAAAGCTAGATTGGGAAAAATGGGAAGAAAGGAAGTACGAAGATATTTTTGAAAAAATAGAAAGAGGCAAGTTTGGTTCAAGTCCAGATTTGCTGGATAAAGAATCTAATGTTGAGGAACGAACTATTTTAATTGGAGCCTCTCAAAATCATAACGGAAGCAATTATGAATATGTGATAGACCCTCCAGCCTATGATGGCAACTATATTACCGTTGGTAATGGTGGCAATACTGGGTGTGGGCAAGCGTTTTATCAGTCGGTTCCTTTTAATGCAAAGAGCACAGTCAATCTACTAAGGCTGAAAAATAAAAGAACAAATGCCTTTAATGCTTTGTTTCTTGTAGGGCTTATAAGGTTAGAGAGATTTAGATACAATTTTGGCAGGGGATGGGGCTTAGAAAGTATGGCTAATTCAAAAATTCGCTTGCCAGTAACAAGTGATGGGGAGGTCGACTATGACTTTATGGAAAACTACATTAAATCTTTGTCATATTCCAAAAGTTTGGAAGTCTAGGGTTGGGAATCTTGGTCTTGCCCTACTTTTAAGATTGGATTAGCGATTTTTCGACTCGTTGCTATTTGTATGGACGTAGATAGCGTTTAGACATCTTTTGACATTTACTCACCGCTACCTGTTTTAGTTGCGATAAATAGTTGTATAATTATTATGTTTATGATAGTATAATTATACAATATAATAATAACAACACAATATAACACAACAGTATTTGAAACAATGAACGATAAGAATATGAAAACAGGAATTATCAAAACAGGAATTCTAGGCGCCTCAGGATTTGTTGGGGCAGAGTTGCTTAGGTTTTTGGCTGGCCATAGTGCCATTGATGTGGAATATGTCGGTGCTAATACCACAGCAGGCAAGTCTCTTTCAGACGTGTATCCTCATTTAGCAATTCATTACCCTAATCTCAAGTTTGAATCGCTTGATGAAATTCCTTCTGGGCTAGATTTACTTTTCTTGGCATTGCCTCACGGCGAAGCGGGCGAGCAAGTCAAAAAAATGGCCGCCGAAATAAATGCCGAAAAAACTGATAAAAAAGATGTCGAAATCAGCAATGGCAAAACCCATATCATTGATTTAACCGCTGACTTTCGGTTAGACCCAACTCAATACGAACAAACTTATGGGCTAGAGCACCCAGTGCCAGATTTACAAAAGAGCTTCGCGGTCGGCATTCCTGAGTTTTTTACCAGCGAGCTGGCGAACTCAAAACTGGTTTCAGTTCCTGGGTGTTACACCACAGCCACTGTGCTGGCACTAAAACCGCTCATAGATGGCGGGCTGGTTGCCAAAGATAAGAAAATCATCGTTGATGCTGCCAGTGGAGTTTCTGGGGCAGGGAAGTCACCAACCGAAACCACCACATTCAACAATGTAGATGAAAATTTCTTTGCCTACAAACTTAGCTCGAATAAATTTGGCCCACACAGACACACCCCTGAGATGGAGCAATATCTAGGTGCTGATGCAGTTTTGTTCACTCCACACTTGGCACCGATGAATCGGGGAATACTGGCAACCTGTTATGGCGAGTCAGCAAAGAATGTCAATACCCCAGATTTGCTGGCGTGTTATAAAAAGGCATATAAAAATTCTCCCTTCATCCAAGTTTTAGATGAAGAGTCGCCAGCAACAAAGCACACTCTTGGCACAAATGCTGCTCAGCTCCATTCTTTCTATGATGAAAAGACCAAAACTGTGGTGGCGCTGGCTGCCATTGACAATCTAGGGAAGGGCGCTGCTGGGCAGGCCATTCAATGTGCCAACTTAATGTTTGGTTTAGATGAAAAAGAGGGCTTGGGAAGTGTCGGGCTGTATCCATAATTGGCATATATATACAGATTAAATACAGGGATAACTAAATAAGGCAAATGTAGGCAAGATGTATACAAGTAAAACAAACAGAATAAGTGAGAATAAATAAAAAATAGAGTTCAAAAATCAAGTAAAAGCTAAGGCTAAAAAACACAAGAGTAAAAAATAGGTATAGGGAAATAGCAAGATGAGCGTAACAAAACCAAAGGGATTTTTAGCAGCTGGCATGCATTGTGGCATTAAAGATTCCACTTCAAACTCAAATTTGGATTTGGCATTAGTAGCAGTTGAGTTAGCAGTTGACAATAATTCAATCAGCGACAATTCAAGCAATGCTTCATCGGGGAATGAGCCGAGCAAGGGCGACAATGTTTCTACTGGGGCAACAACTGCTGCCGTTTTTACGAGCAACAAAGTTCAAGCTGCTCCTGTGTTGGTTTCTAAAAAGCACCTGAGCAAAAGCAAAAATCAGGTTAAGGCAGTTATCTTAAACAGCGGATGTGCCAACGCTGCCACGGGTGAGCTTGGCGACCAAAATGCTATTTCAATGTGTAAAGGCGTGGCAAAAGAAATCGGGGCAAACCCTGAAGAAGTGCTGGTGTGTTCAACTGGGCTGATTGGTTTTCAACTTCCCATAGAAAATATTTTGGGCGCAATCCCAGAGCTTGTTAGCTCACTTGGGGGAAATAGCGATAACAGCTCCAAGGCAGCCAAAGCCATAATGACGACCGATACCAAACCCAAAGAACACTTTATAGAAGGGGCGGGATTTTGCGTTGGGGGAATGGCAAAGGGGGCTGCTATGCTTTCCCCAGATATGCTTGCTCCAGATATGGGGCCGCCCTCAGCCACCATGCTTTCTGTTGTAACCACCGATGCAAAATGTGAGCCAGATGAACTCCAGAGCATTCTAAACGAAGCGGTCGGAAACTCTTTCAACAAGCTAACAGTGGATGGAGTTCAGTCAACAAATGACACGGTCATTTTGATGTCAAGCGGGTTGGCTGGCACAAAGCCGAAAGCCGATGTCTTAGATGCCGTTCAAAAAGTATGTCAAGAGTTGGCATATATGATGGCAGCCGATGCCGAAGGCGCCACAAAGGTTGTTGCGTTAAACATTTCTGGGGCAGGCGACGACAAAGAAGCAGAGTTGATTGGAAAATACCTAGCAAATTCCCTTTTACTCAAATGTTCGTGGCACGGTGCCGATGCCTACTGGGGCAGGCTGGCAAGTGAAATCGGGGCAGCCTGTTCAAAGATGAATATTGAACTTGATTATTCTAAGCTCAGTTTTTCTTATGGCGAACATACTGTGTTTGAAAAAGGGGAGGCTTTAGATTTAACCAGCGACCAAGCAGAAGCACTTTCCAACTATATGAAAGAAGAACACATTGACATATATATAGGACTTTCTGGCAGAGGTAGAGAGGATGAAAATGAGGGAGACAAAAAAGGAACTGCCAAAGTGCTGACAACCGATTTAGGTTACGGGTATATTGACGAGAATTCACAAACTAGCTAAGTGGAATTAAAGCACGCGACAAAAACACAAATAAATTACACAAGAAATAAATAGTTTAGAAAACAAAAGCGAGAAACAAACGAACAGCAATAATAAATAAAAATAGCCAAACAACTGACATGCCGACTAAATCACTCCAAACACTAGAAGCCACCCTCAAAAAGAACTGGGGCGATGAAAAAGTTGCTGAGGTTTTAGACCAAGCCGAACCATACATTGACAAGCTGGCAGGTAAAAAGATGGTTGTCAAGTGTAGTGGCTCAGTTCTTTCAAACGAAAAAGCGAGAGAGAACTTTGTTAGCGACATTAAATGCCTCAGGTCGCTTGACATAAAACCAATCGTGGTTCATGGCGGGGGCGAGCAGATAAACAAAAAATTGGCAGACAAGGGAGTTGAGTCAAAATTCCATAACGGGCTCAGAGTCACAGATGCTGAAACGATGGAAGTCGTTAAAGAAGTGCTATTTGAAATCAACAAAAAGCTGAGCTTTGAAATTAACGATAAAAAAGGCGAATACAAAGAAAAGAATAAAGATGAATACAGCGACAAAGAAATTGGGAATAAACGGGATAACTTTTTGAGCATCTTTAAGCATTTCAAAGTTAGTCGGCAATCCTATATGGAGAAAATATTTGTCATTGCTTCTCTCTTGGATAAAGATTTAGGTTTTGTAGGAAAAGTGGAGAGTGTCAAAATTGATAAATTTTTGGAGGAATTTGAAAATCAAAAAATTCCAGTAGTTCCTTGCTTGGGCGAAAATAAAAATTTCTATCTCAAATCCTTTAAGCATTCATATCAACAAAATCAAGATAGTAAGTCTTACCAAGACTTTAAAAAAAGCATTTTTAAATTATTTAAAAGTTATAAGGCTGAAGACAAGAAGTAATATGAAAAAAGCAAAAAAGGAAGCAGGCTTCAAAACACTTTCCTTTCTAAGCGATTTTGGATACGAAGATGAATTCGTAGGA
>JAHRAM010000059.1 GCA_020027305.1 Acidimicrobiia bacterium
TGCCGTTTCAAAATCGCGCCGAGAAATTGCATAGCGCCATATTTCAGTATCAAGGGTTGCACGTCTTGAGCCTCCCAGCATTCCAATATTATTTATCGCAAAATCTAGGCCGCCCATTTTAACAGCAGCTTCACCCACCATCTCTTGCAGCTCATCATCTTTTCTGGCATCACCCACAATGGCATAAGCTGGCGTGCCCAGCTCTTCAATTTCTTTCACCACAGCCTCAACCTTGTCTGCCCGCTTATCTAGCAATGCCACCGCCGAACCAGCCCTTGCCATCCAAAGTGCGATTTCCCTACCTATCCCTGCTCCCGCCCCGGTGACTAGGGTTGTTTTGCTAGTGTGATTTATCTCAATACTCATCACAGGGAAATTGGCGCAAGAAAATTAGCAAAGAAAATTATCATAAAAAATCTATCGCAGGAAAAGACTTACGAGTTTGTCGACAGAGTCTTTCGCCCACTCCGCTACAATGTCTTCCTCTGTTGCTCCCAGTGGATGGTTGGTCACCAAGATGCGCGCTTCGGGGAGCTGATTGTTAGCTGCCACTTTTCTGGTAAGCCCTTCAAAATCGGTGGTGGTTACTACCACTGTCGGCACCCCGAGTTTTTCAAGTTGAACGAGATCATGGACACTCCACGAAGTACACGAGCCTCAATCGGCAGAACCAGTCAACACAATTTGGACTTCCTTGCTCAAGCCCTCAATCAAATCTTCGGGAGCTGGAAGAGCAGCATTTTTTTCACCCACGGTCACCAACTCAACGCCGTGTTTTTCAGCCAGCGCTTCCACGGCGCTATGCATAAAGTGCCCAGCGTTTGGCTTTGTGTTGTCTAGAATTCCCAGCTTCACCCCCGCAAGAGATGTGGGGCTTTTCGCCAACCCTACGCTGGCGCTTCCAACTCGCCCCTCTGGAGAATATATTTTCATAAGTGCTGGCTTCTTATTATTTATTATTTAAAATCTCTAGAGCTATCTTGGCGACTTAGGTTGCTAGCTCAGGCTATAGATGCGAGCAGCTGTATCGTGCAACACCTTTCCCTGCAAGTCTTCTGGCAAATCGGCGAGCGCCCACTCGGCATATTCTCTAGGGTGGCGGGCAATAGTTTGTGGGCCTGGGTGCTGGCAAGTTGGGTGCGGATAATCTGTCTCATATAAGATGTTATCTGGATACTGCTCTATGGCAAAGCGGGCAGCCTCTCCCTCAAACCAAAAGCTCCCATAAATCTGCCTTCTAAAATATTCACTCGGCAACAAATCATATTCTGGGTGCTCACTTGTGACGCCAGCGTTTTCCCACTGCCAATCCATCATCTCAAGACCGCTGGGTATCCAACCCACCCCACTCTCTACCGATACAAAGTTCAGATTTGGAAATTTGTGGCACACTCCCCCATAAATCAAATCGCTAATACAGCGGAAGTTATCCATAAACATGGCACTGGTAATCATTGCCATATTGGTGCGCCAGCCCATTCCTTTGGTGTCTGTAATTTGTCCGCCGATGTCTCCGCCGCCGATGTGAAACGCCACAGGCAAACCTGCTTCTTCTGCCACTGCCCAAAGTGGGTCCCAGTGGGTGCTAGATATTGAAGGCAGGTCATAAGATTCTGGCTCGTTGCAGAAGTTGATTGACTTGTGCCCCAACTCAGCACAACGTTTCACCTCTTTAACGGCATAATCGACATCCCAAAACGGAACAGATGACACAGCTATAAGGCGGTCAGGGTCTGTGGAAGTCCAATCTGTGAGCCAGTCATTATAAATGCTCACCAACTCATTTCGGAGTTCAGGGCGAACCTTCTGCATGAAAAATCCATTTCCAAAACCACCCACATTGGGGTAGAGAACCTCTGCATAAATGCTTTCGTCATCCATGTGCTTGAGGCGCTCGTTAGCATCATACATTGCTGCGGGAATTTCATCCATGTTCAGCGGAGCCTCGGGCAAAATGCCATCAAACCCTGCTACAGATACAAAGCTCGGCGAACTAAGCCTGATATCTTCCACCATCCAAACATCTTTGCCGTCTTCGTTTCGGATGAGTTGAGGAACTTCATGGTGGCGGCTCTTAGGAGTTCGTGCCGTCCATATATCGTGGGGTTCGGTGATGTGACAATCTACATCTATCACCTTGAACTTATCAAATATTTGTGTTTGCTCTGATTTCTCAAGTGTTTGTGACATATCGCCTCCTTTTTAAAAAAACTCCCTCAAAACGAAAGAGAAGACATGCTGTTACCAACTAAGACATCAGCACTTAGTGCGTTAACGTAATTTCTCCTTAGAAAGGAGGTGATCCAGCCACACCTTCCGGTACGGCTACCTTGTTACAACTTCACCCCAATCGCTCACCCCACCTTCGGCAGCTCCCTCCTAAAAGGTTGGGACACTGACTTCGGGTGTTGTCAACTTTCGTGGTGTGATGGGCGGTGTGTACAAGGTCCGGGAACATATTCACCCCAGCGTTGCTGATCTGGGATTACTAGCGACTCCGACTTCATGGAGTCGAGTTGCAGACTCCAATCCGAACTTAGACCGTTTTTAAGGGATTCGCTACACTTCGCAGTGTTGCAACCCGTTGTATCGGCCATTGTAGCATGTTTGCAGCCCTGGACATAAGGGGCATGATGACTTGACGTCGTCCCCACCTTCCTCCGAGTTGACCCCGGCAGTCTCCTACGAGTCCCCGGCATTACCCGCTGGCAACATAGGACAAGGGTTGCGCTCGTTGCGGGACTTAACCCAACATCTCACGACACGAGCTGACGACAGCCATGCACCACCTGTGTAGGCCCCAAAAGGACACAATATCTCTATTGCTTAAACCTACATGTCAAACCCAGGTAAGGTTCTTCGCGTTGCATCGAATTAAGCAACATGCTCCGCCGCTTGTGCGGACCCCCGTCAATTCCTTTGAGTTTTAGCCTTGCGGCCGTACTCCCCAGGCGGGATACTTAACGCGTTAGCTACGACGCAGAATTCGTTAACTGAATCCCACGCCTAGTATCCATCGTTTACGGCGTGGACTACCAGGGTATCTAATCCTGTTTGCTACCCACGCTTTCGCTCCTCAGCGTCAGTTCTGGCCCAGAGCGCTGCCTTCGCCCCATTGGTGTTCCTCCCGATATCTACGCATTCCACCGCTACACCGGGAATTCCACGCTCCTCTACCAGACTCTAGTCATGATAGTATCGAATGGCCTCTTTGGGTTAAGCCCAAAGTTTTTACATCCGACTTGTCAAACCGCCTACGAGCCCTTTACGCCCAGTAAATCCGGACAACGCTCGCCCCCTACGTATTACCGCGGCTGCTGGCACGTAGTTGGCCGGAGCTTCTTCTGTGGGTACCGTCATTTTCTTCCCCACTGAAAGAGGTTTACAACTCGAAAGCCGTCTTCCCTCACGCGGCGTGGCTGCGTCAAGCTTTCGCTCATTGCGCAAGATTCTCCACTGCTGCCTCCCGTAGGAGTCTGGACCGTGTCTCAGTTCCAGTGTGGCTGTTCGTCCTCTCAGACCAGCTACCCGTCGTTGCCTTGGTAAGCCGTTACCTTACCAACAAGCTGATAGGCCGCGAGATCCTCTCAAAGCACCGGAGTGTTTCCTCGCAAAAACTTATGTTAATGCGGGGGTATCGGGTTTTAGCTTAGGTTTCCCTAAGTTATTCCCGTCTTCGAGGCAGATTCCTCACGTGTTACTCACCCATTTGCCACTAGATACTGTCGGTGCAAGCACCAACAGACCTCGTTCGACATGCATGTGTTAGACCCGCCGCCAGCGTTCGTCCTGAGCCAGGATCAAACTCTCCATCGAAAATGGTGTTGGCCTGCCCTTCTCGTCAGGCTTCCAACTTCTTTGAACCTGTTCTCAATCGATTTGATTATACAATCGCTTCGATTTTGACTGGTTATTTTTTGGGATTCGCGCAACCTTCAGTTGAAAAACTTCAACTGTGAGATAAGATTGCGAAATCCGCACTAGCGTCTTCTCTTCCGTTTTCAAGGAGCTTTATGGGGAAAACAAATTGGGCGATATTTCTATCGCTCAATCTCTTCCCTCCCCTTAAATACTCTACACCCTTCCTATGACAAAATTGTATTTGAGGGGCAAGTAATTTTTGACATATATATAGACGCACTGACAATTTTTTCTGTATGGAATTTTTGGAATAAAATTAGCGAACTATGCCTGACCTAGAAATTCACTATGACCAACTTGGGGTATCCGTAGATGCCACACAGGATGAAATTAGAACTGCGTATCGCGAATTGATAAAAGTGTATCATCCCGACAACAACAAAACCCCTCAAGCCGAAGGGATTTTCAACGATATACAATTGGCACATGAAACCCTTGGCGACCCCCAAAGCCGCCAAGAATATGACGAGGAATTGAAATGGAAATATTTAGGGCATCAGGAAGACGCCACCTATAAAGACACCAAAACGAAGAGTAAAAATGAAAGTACCAGTGATTCTAATGAGAGCGTAAACACCAATAATGAGTACGAGCATGAATACGAAGATAGTGAAGACGAAAATTTTCAAGTCGAACATGATAACCGTACTGATGACGAAATATGGGAGGAATTTGTAATACGGTGGAAAGGAAGAATAAAAAAATGGGCACCAATAGTAATTGCATTTACGCTGACATTCATAGTTGCAAGAATTTCAGTCAGGCCACTAAATGAATGGTTTAATGACCTTTATGCTTCTTTGCCCAGATCTTTTCATACATTTCCTGGCTCTCTAGGAATTGCTAATCTCCTACTAGTCGCTATCGCTCTTGCCCTCACCCTTTCCTTCTACTACATGATTAAATTCATCATTCGAGGCTTCATCGCAGGTGCGGAAAAGGAAAACGATGAAGAGTGACACAGGCAAAATAGCCAGAGCAAAACAGAATTACCCCACACCAAAAGGATGCGTTTCTTTTTTTCACGCTCCAAACAAAAAATGACCTAATGCTACCTTTGGCAACAATGGGATTGTGTCCAGCAAAATTAGAGTCTTAACTATTTCGCTACATCTAGTCCTAGCACGACATCTAGTCCTATCACTCTAATATATATTGTTATATGAACTAGGCAGGCTATGAGCCAGGAAGCTTGAGCAACATTAGCTGTCCTGACGACAAAGTAATATCTTCGCCCTCATGTTCCACTTCAATATTTTCAGAACCTTGAACATCTAGCAGCCAAGCACCATCGCCAAACCATTCTGAAGCATCAACTACACCACTCGACTCTCTGCCATTCGAATTGACAGTCGCAATAACACTCCAAGCCCTTGTCGAAAAGTCATAGTGCCAAATCTTGGCATCGCTAGCATCTTCTTGAACAATGAGGCTTTTTGCGCTAGTGTCAATATTATCTGGCGCACGCATCGCCACATAGTTTGAAGCCGATGGGTCATCCCCGTTAGCAAGCAC
Source organism: Acidimicrobiia bacterium (assembly GCA_020027305.1). Classification (GTDB taxonomy): domain Bacteria; phylum Actinomycetota; class Acidimicrobiia; order Acidimicrobiales; family Hopanoidiivorantaceae; genus JAHRAM01. The sequence goes on from JAHRAM010000059.1 coordinate 5,437, forward strand.
ACTCAAGCTAGTCACTTTCTTAGGGTCATTTTCATCAAGCACCATTGTAAACATTCGCCCATTGTCTGCTCCTCCGTCGGTTCCACTCTCCCCACGAGTGAGGCGACCAGTTTCAGGGTCAGGAACCACCCTACTTCTACCAGTATCTGCAAAATAAATGACGTTAGGGTCGTTCTTGTCATAAGCAATATCTTCAAGGCGAATGAACTGGAACACATTATTTTCATCAGACCAATCTTCAAGGGCAGCCTGTGGCTCTTTATCGGTCAGTCCACGAGCAACATCATCTGGCACTGGAATAAATTCCCCCTTAAAGTCATAGCCCGAACGTAAATCTAAATAATCGTTTGCGCCATTTTGTGGGTCGGTGGCATCAACTGCCCCATCATTTCCGTGGGTGGCACGGAAAGCATATAGCTTGCCTCGGTCAGCCCAAAAATCATCTTCGTTATCAGCAATATACATATAGAGCTGAGCAGTTGGGCCAGAAAATGTATCATCGGTAGTCAAAAGCACAATTTGCCTATAGCCAGCAAGCGCAATCGTGTTTTCATGGTTGATTCTCCCCAGCCCAGAAATCACAGCAAAGGTGTCGTCATTAGCATTAAGCGCCACCACATATCCCGCCTGCCTCTTAGGGGCAATGCTAGGGTCAGCTGAATATGGCGCATTAGGTGGAACATCTAACTTGCTGGAAAGCTCTTCATTGGCAAAATATACATAAGTTGAAAATCCCTCTCTAGGGCCAGCCATTGAGCCTGAGCAAAATCGCACAAACCCAGCCTCTCTTGGAATCACAGTTTTTGCCCCAAGCACGGCAGCCGTATCTGGGTTAAGTGTCAGCTTAGATACTGTGGCATTTTGCGGAGCATTTTCTTCATGGCTCACAAACACATTCACTTTTCCATCAGTTCCATGTGCAATACCGATGCCATCAGGAATGCCCCGAAATATGAAATCCCCCAAGGTGTCACCGCTGTTAATAATGGCTTTCACACTAGAACCAGCAGGTACCCCTGAAGCCAATGTTATGAATGGTTGTTGCGATGTCAAGTAGGGAGAAAATTCGCCTGCAAGACTGGGGGTCTCCAAATTTACTGGAGCTGGCGAACTTTGCGTTGTTTCAGGGATTTGAGTTGTTTCAGGGACCTGTGTCGTTTCTGAACTTGCCGTTGTTTCAGAAGTTGGAGTTGTTTCCTGTGAGCTATGGCTACAACCTGCAGCAAACATTGTAACACCACCAACAACTAGCACCACACTAGCAACTCTGCGAAACACAATTTTAAGAAACAAGTTTTTGAGAAATGGCAACATAATCACCCAGCTTACAAAATAACTTTGGGATACAAAAACCCTAAACCCGTTTAACCCGTTTATCTCACTGTGATACTAATTACGATCCAGGAAGTCTAAGCAACATTAGCTGCCCTGCTGATAGCTTGAAGGTGTCTTCACCCTCTTGACGTTCTTTCACGGTTTCTGAACCTTGAACATCCAACAACCAAGCACCGTCACCAAACCACTCTGAAGCATCAACTATACCACTTGATTCTCCGCCACTATCATTGACTGTTGCTATAACCTTCCAGGTTTTTGCTGAAAAACTATAGTGCCACATCTTGGCATCGCTAGCGTCTTCTTGAACGATGAGGCTTTTTGCGCTGGTGTCAATATTATCTGGCGCAAGCATCGCCACATAGTTTGAAGCCGATGGGTCATCCCCGTTAGCAAGCACAGTCAAGCTGGTCACTTTCTTGGGGTCTTTCTTGTCAATCACCATCGTAAACATCCGCCCATTATCTGCCATTCCTTCAGTTCCACTCTCCCCACGAGTGAGGCGACCAGTTTCAGGGTCAGGAACCACCCTACTTCTACCAGTATCTGCAAAATAAATAACATTGGGGTCGTTCTTGTCGTAGGCAATATCTTCAAGGCGAATAAACTGGAATACATTATTTTCATTTGACCAATCTTCAAGTGCATCCTGTGGCTCTTTATCGGTCAACCCACGAGCAACATCATCTGGCACTGGGATAAATTCCCCTTTAAAGTCATAGCCCGACCGTAAATCAAGATAATCGTTTGCCCCATTTTGTGAATCGGTGGCATCTACTGCCCCATCATTTCCGTGGGTGGCGCGGAAAGCATATAGCTTGCCTCGGTCAGCCCAAAAATCATCTTCGTTGTCGGCAATATACATATACAGCTGAGCAGATGGGCCAGAAAATGTATCATCGGTAGTCAAAAGTACTATCTGCTTATAGCCAGCAAGCGCAATCGTGTTTTCATGATTAAGCCGCCCCAGCCCTGGAATCGCAACAAAAGAGTCAGTCTTTGCATTTAGTGCCACAACATAACCCGCCTGCCGTTTCGGAGCAACGCTAGAGTCTGGAGATAGCTCCTCGGCCGTATTCGGAATGTCTACAATATTGCTTGACTCCTCATTGGCAAAATACACAAAAGATGAAAACCCTTCGTCTGGGCCAGCCATTGAGCCTGAGCAAAATCGCACAAAGCCAGCCGATGATGGAATCACAGTTTTTGCGCCAAGCACAGCTGCTGTATCTTTATCAAGCGTTAGCTTTGACACTGAAGCATCTTGAAGGTCAGCTGTATTTCTAAATGGAACCGTGGTCTCTTCGTGGCTCACATAAACATTGACATTCCCATCTGATGCTGGTGCTATGCCAATGCCATCAGGAATACCTTGAAATGTAAAATCCCCTAAAGTGTCACCGCTATTGATGATAGCTTTCACACTAGCGCCAGCAGGGGCATCAGCTGTCAACGTGATAAACGGCTGTTGTGCTGTGAGATAGGGAGAAAAATCACCAGAAAGGTTTGGAGTTGTTTCCGCTTTGTTGTGGCTACAACTTGCAGCAAGCATTGTTATAGCTCCTACAGCCAGTGCAACCACTGAAAGTCTAAAAAATGAGATTTTATTAAGTGAGGATGGAAAAAATGGTTTCATAATTTATCTTATACCCTATCAACAATGCAACAAGAGTTTTTAACGTTAAAAGTTAAAAATTTTCTTTACTTATCCCCTAGCCCAACACCAAAAGGTGACGTTTCTTTTTGCCACGGCCGACAAGGAAGTAGCTAACACTATCTTTACCAGCAATGGGGTTAGCTCCAGAAAAATCACCAACCTTAGTGTTTTCACCGTTGATAGAAATCGCACCTTGCTCTAGCTGGCGGCGGGCATCGCTTTTAGATGAACAAAGTTCGGTGGCGACCAGCATTTCAATAAGCGCTTCGTCACCCTCTAAGTCAGCCTGGCTAATTTCAGTTTCTGGAACAGCACCCCTCATAGCATCTAGTTCATCACTAGTTGGCACACCCGAACCAAATGCCAACGATGATGAAGCCTCTACCTCGCTAGCAACACCTTCGCCATGAACAGCACCCGTAACCCACCTTGCCAAATATTTTTGCACTCCCCTAGCCTCAGGATTTTTCTCATGGGATGCCACCACATCATCTAGCTCATCGCAATCTACAAGCGTGAACCAATAAAGAAGCTGGCACGCTGCCTTGTCATCTAAATTGAAAAGATATTGATATAGCTCAAACGGTGTAGTCTTTTCAGCATCAAGCCACACCGTGCCATCTGCCGTCTTTCCAAACTTCTGCCCGTCTGCTCGTTCAACCAACGGCCACACAAGAGCATGTGCCTGCCCACCCGACTTTCGCCTAATCAAATCTGTGCCAGCGACAATGTTGCCCCACTGATCAGAACCACCAACTTGAAGCACGCACCCCTCATCTTCATAAAGTTGATAAAAGTCATTTGCCTGAAGCAACATATATGAAAACTCTGTGAAGGAAATTCCATCCTCGCCTTCCATCCTCGCCTTCACCGATTCTTTTGCCACCATTTGATTAACGGTTGCGTGCTTGCCAACATCTCTTAAGAAATCAAGCAGCGAAGTCTTTTCCGTCCATTGGCGATTGTCTAAGAAATCGCTTTTTGGAATTTCGGTCAAGTGCTGGATTTGTGCCCGAATGGATTTGAAGTTGTGCTCTAAAGTTTTTTTGTCTAGCAAGTTGCGCTCCTTTGACCTTCCACTAGGGTCACCTATCATCCCTGTAGCCCCCCCAACCAATGCAATAGAACGATGCCCTGCCAGCCGAAATCGCTCAAGCATAATAACCCCGAGCAAGCTCCCAAGGTGAAGGCTGTCACTTGTCGGATCAATCCCTAAATATAACGTGATAGAGCTGGCGTCATCTGAATTGCTGCCACCACTCAATAGCTCCTCAAGACCTGGCGTGGCATCTGCCACCAAACCCCGCCGCTTCAAATCAGCAAACAAATTAAAGTTGCCCGCTTGCTTTGCTCCCTTATTCATCTATGGCTTTGCGAAATTGGTAAATAGTCGTTTATAGGATTGCGATTAGCACTGTGTGGAAGTAATGTAAGACAGCATGAACATGAAATAATGTGGCGAGCAATTAGAACTAAATGGGCTGAAGCCTGTTAAGGGCAGAAACATTTTCTAGCAAAATCTTTTTCTTCACATCATCATCAAACTCCTTTAACTCTACAACATAGTCAAGCGGCTGGGGCATGCCTTCAATGTGTGGCCAATCAGAACCAAAAATAACTCTCTCGGCACCCATATATTCCACGACCTCATAAACATCATCTTCCCAAAATGGATTCATCCAAACATGCTCGCGAAAAAGCTCTATAGGGTCTTGCTTGAACCAGCCAGGAGTCTTGTTGGCGGTATCTTTCATTTTCTTAAATAGCTGCCCCAAAAAGTCAGAACCATTTTCAACAGAAGCCACTCGCAAATTAGAAAACCGCTCATAGATTCGCTCAAACGACATCGTAATCAGCCAATCATAAGCAGCCCGTTCAATGTTGAACCCTTTGATAGACGGTCGATAAGAATTGTTAGATTGATTAACCGCCCCAGCTCGAAACCCATCCACAGCATATCCGTGAGTTGTGTATCCGCTGTCGCCAGCATGAATGACCGCACAAATCCCCGCCTCATTTACCCGCGCCCAAAATGGGTCAAACATCTCATTGCCAGGAGACACAGGGCCATTCTTAGTGAAAACTGCCGCTGGGCGAAGCACAAAATGACGAGCCCCTTTGTCAAGCGCCCACTCAAGTTCTTCAATTGCATAATCAACATCTACGAGCGAAATATAAGGCGCCGCAAAAATCTTGTCTTTATAGGCAAAACCCCAATCCTCTTCAATCCAGCGATTGAACCCACGGAACTGAATCATCACCGCCTCAGGGTCGTCCACCAGCAACTCTTCATATAAAACGCCAAGCGTAGGAAACAACCAAACCGCCTGAATGTCTTGGTTTGCCATCCGCTCAATGCGAGCATCACGATTTATGTATTCTGGCGGAAGCTCTTCTCTATCTTTAAGATATTCCACAGCCGTCTTCCCCTCTGGGTTGCCCCTGAAATATTTGTGAAGCGCCCCTGGCTTTGCCACAGGATTAAAAGTGGGATTCACCACAGCGTGGCAAATCTTTCCACCCACCAAATGATATTTTCGTTTGCCCATCTCAACCCACTGAACACATCGGCTATGCCACTCAGGCGGAACGTGCCGTGTGAAGGCATCTTCTGCCTCATAATAATGGTTGTCAGCATCAAACGGCTGATAGTCAAGTTCTTCTATATCTACAATTCTAAACTCTATTTTAATATTTCGTGGGATTATGCCTTGTAGCCATCGGTGATACCAGTAAAACCAGTTGGCTCATGTGCCCCTAACACAAATTGCTCTAACACGCCAACCCCCACACGGTTTTCATACATCACTTTGCAATAGCTTTGAATGTGAATGGAACTCCAATCGGTGAAATCAAAATCGTCATAAGCAATAGATTCATAGCCCATTTCAAACTCGCCATGATTAGAACCATGCGACCACTGGGGATGAGTATATCCAATGCCCCTCATCCTAAATGTGAAATATTTTTCAAAGTCAATCTTGTGCTGTTGCCCACCCTTATCAGAAAATATTAAGGTTGCACTTTTCATCTCTCGCCTAGCTGGCTCCCATTCAATGTCGTAGGTAATGTCAGAAAGCTCCTCACAAATCTTGCTCGTATCAGTTATCGGCGAAAAGGGCTCATCTAGATTTTTCAAAAAGGGAACCAGAAGGGCAGATTCCAACCAGCGACTTCCATCTTCATTTTCATGTAAGGCAAGATGAGTGCAAATGTCATCAAAGTGGAGCGGCGCCCACAGCCAAAAAACATGAGGCGTTCGTGCCTCACGATTGGTTTGAATTTGCTCGCCAACTCCCCTAACTCCCCATGACCTATCTCTTGTGCCAGAAACCTCTTCGGGCTTGACCTCAATCTCGGTGCCATTCACAGTGAGGCTCCCTTCCCAGTTTCCCCATTGAGTGAGGCGAGTGTGATCCATAATCAAAATTCCATCATCGCCAACCCTGACTTGCCTAGGCTCTTCAATCACTTCAGTCTTGGCGTGTAAAACCAACTCACCAGAAAGCCCTGAGTCGTTTGGCGAGATAGTCACCTTGATTGCGCGCATCGGGGCAAGCACATCTATCTTGATTGGGCCGATTTCAGTGGCTCTATCAAGTGGCATCTTCCCAGAAGCAAACACTGAGTGCTGAACTCCATCGTGTGCCACCGAAAAAGCAGCATCCACCACGCCTCGAACTGGATAATGCCCCATCGCTGCACCAAAAAACAACTCACCATCAGCCTTATGCCCATTGAAAAAATAACGGTCGTAATGATTGGGGTCGCCAGTGGCAGGGTGCGCTATTGGGTCAGCAGAGGGATGTATGGGATAGTCGTCAAAGGGCGTAAGCATATATAAAAATTAGCAACTATTTTCTTTTCAGGGTAATTTGTAATTAAGGATTAAGAAAAAAGGAAATACAAAAAAAGAGGGAAGATAAAAGAGATGGCAAATAAAAAAGATAGCAAAAGCAAAAAAGGGGGACCGGCGACTGACAATAGCGCCAACAATGAAGCAACTGAGCTTCCGCTTTCTGGCATCCGTGTGGTTGAGCTTGCTGACGGATTAGGTGAGATGTGTGGAAGAATGCTTGCTGACTTTGGGGCTGAGGTAATAAAAGTTGAGCCGCCAGAAGGGGCAAGCTCAAGAAAAATGCCACCAATCGTTGGCAAAGATGAAAAAGATGAAAGCGCCATCAGTTGCTATTTTGAATTCCGCAACTTCAACAAAAAGAGCGTAGTGCTAGATTTAAAAAGTGCCGATGGCAAAAATGCTGACGATAAAAATACTACCGATATCGCCAAATTAAAAAACCTGCTGGCAAGCACCGACATCTTAATAGAGTCATTTCAGCCGGGGCAACTAAAAAAACTAGGGCTTGACCCAGAAGACCTCCAAAAAGAATTTCCTCACCTCATCATCACTTCTGTTACCCCTTTTGGGCAAACTGGCCCATACAGCCAATATCTCGCCACAAGCGATACATTATTTTCTATCGGTGGATGGCTGGCACAATCGGGAATTCCAGACAAACCACCCATCACCTCACCTGGATATATGGCTTATGACGTAGCAGGCATCATTGGATGTTTTGCCAGCTTGCTAGCCATCATCAAACGGCAACGAACTGGCTGCGGGCAACACATTGATGTCTCGGCTGCTGAATCTTTAAGTCAATGTGGAACTTGGGGGCTAGTAAATTCAAGCGCCACGATTGGGGCAGGGATGCCTCCAGTCAGAATGCGAACTGGAACAAGCCCACTCTATGCTCTATTTCCTACAGCAGACGGCATGGTGCGCCTTGTCATTTTGAACTCCAAGCAATGGGCGGCTATGTATGAATGGCTGGGCAAGCCCGAAGAATTCAGCGACCCAAGTTGGGGGGAAACCTTCCAGCGAATTGTAAATGCAGATGTTTTGAACCCATATTTCACCCGACTATTTGCAGATATGAAAATGGAAGAGTGTGCTAAAGAAGCTCAAAAACGCGGCATCGTGGTTACCCCCCTGCTAAAACCCTCAGACATTATAAAAAATGAACACTTTGTTTCGCGAAATACATTTGTTGAAACTGAAGTAGGTGGCAGTGCAAGTAGCGCCACAAAAAAAGCTGGCAAGCTGGCGCATAAAACTGGCAAGCTAGCACCCAAAATTGGCAAGCTAGCGCGCGGCTGGATGGAAATCAATTCCAAGCAAGTAGGCTTTCGCTCTCCTGCCCCCGCCTTAGGGCAACACCAAGACTCAGTAGATGAAAAACGAGAGCCAGTTAAATTTGACCTTCAACCCGATGACGAACCAGCCCTAGATGGCCTTAGGGTGATGGATTTCGGGCACGGCGGTGTCGGCGTAGAAGGAAGCAAGCTATTAGCAGAGTATGGGGCTGATGTTATCAAGCTAGAAACACGCACTTATTTTGATTTCATGCGCGTGGTGCAGATGACAGAAATGACACCTTCATTTGCATCCTCCAGCCGTTCAAAACGTTCGCTTGGCGTAAACCCCAAGGACCCTCAAGGGCAAAAGATTATCCACGAGTTAGCCAAAATTTCTGACTTAGTCATAGAAAACAACTCCACTGGAACAATGAAAACCCTAAATGTAGATTATGAAGCGCTAGCAAAAATCAATCCCAAAATCACAATGGCATCTAGTCAAATGATGGGCTCACACGGCGCCTATGGCGATTGGATTGGATATGGCCCAACTATCTCAACAGTAGGTGGGATTGATTGGCTTTGGGGATTTGACGATGGCGACCCCCCACCTGGAACCTCCCACGTTCATCCCGACCATATGGCAGGAAGAATATGTGCCATCGCCTGCCTTCTTGGCATTATCAACCGTGAAAAAACTGGCAAGGGATTCCACGCCGAAATGGCGCAGGTAGAAAACCTCATCAGCACTTTGGGCGACATTTATTTAAAGGAGAGCTTAGAGCCAAACTCCATTTCCCCTCAAGGAAACAATTTCGGTGGAGACTTTGCTGGCAGAGATGCTGCTTGGGGGCCGTTCAAATGCGCCCTAGATAATGAAAACGATACAAAACCAAAAAATACCAAGCACGTCCCAGAAGATGCCCCGCTAGAAGAAAACTGGTGTGTGATTTGCGTTCAAAATGATGAGCAATGGCAAGATCTAGTTGAGCTAATGGGAAGCCCCGATTGGGCAAAAGAAGAAATTTTTTCTACCAGAGAATCCAGAATCGCCAACCAGCAAAAAGTCATTGATGGCGTGACAGAATGGACTAAAAACTTAACCAGTTATGAGGTGATGGAAAAGTGCCAGAGCGCTAACATTCCAGCTGGGGCAATGTTATTTTATGATGAGCTAATCACCGACTCACATTATGTGGCACGCGGCTTCCCACTAGAAAAAGAACAACAAGGGTTGGGAGGAAAAATATTTTTTGAAGGTGCTTCCTTTAAGGCAAGCAACCTGCCCGAACCATATTTCTGTCAAGCACCTGGCCTTGGCGAACACACTCAAGAGATTTGTAAAGAGCTGCTTCAAATGGATGAATCAGAAATCGCCAAGCTCATTGAGGCTGAGTCATTAGAAGTCGACACAGTCACAAGCGTGGATGGCTCAGAGGATGCCAAGGTGACGTGGTAAATGGGTGGCATGGTAGTTAATGTCGACTGAAACAAAACTGCTGGCCTCTGTCTTGGGTGCTAACTTTTCAAAGCTGGGTAGCCAATGTCAAGAGCTAGAAGCTGGTGGAATTGATGGAATTCAATGGGACGTGATGGATGGCCAATTCGTTCCGAATCTAACAATGGGGCCATCTATAATTTCTTCAATACGGCCACACATAAAAACTTATTTTGAGGCACACCTGATGGTGCTCACCCCCGAAAATATGGCAACTGAATATGTGGAGGCAGGATGTGAGCGAATAATCATTCACTATGAGGCATGCCCTGATCTTTCAAAATCAATTACTACCATAAAAGAGGCTCAAAAAAATCTTGGTGAAAATGTTGCCACAGAAACCCGTCAAAAGACAACTCCACAAGAATTGCCAGAAATCGGGCTAGCCATCAATCCAGAAACTCCACCAGAAAAGATTGAGCCCTTTGTAGACGAAATCGATATGGTGCTGGTTATGACTGTAAACCCTGGCTTTGGCGGTCAGTCTTTCATTCCTGAAGCAGTTGAAAAAATTCCCACGATAAGAAAAATGCTAGATATTTCAGGTGAAAAAATACGGAGCAAAACAAATAATACTAAGGAATTAGGAGACAAGACAACAAGTGAAACAAAAGACATTGAAGTAGATGGGGGCATCAACAATGAAACAATTATTTCAGCAAGAGATGCTGGGGCAAACTTGTTTATTGCTGGCAACTATATTTTAAATCACCCAGATGGAATGACACACGCCATCTCTGAGCTAAAAAGTTTGATTTAAAAACGCCTTTGCCGTTTAGACCACTCAGGTGACTAGGTAGAACTGTTAACTGTCTTTGTTGTCAGGTTGCTTGCTGTTTTTCAACTCACCATTTTGCCCGTCATTTTGTCGTGCATTTTCAATAATCTCTTCAAAGTCTGGGTCGTTAAAATATTTCTTTCCGCCCAACATTCCCCGAATACTTCTTGGCTCTGACTTATTTGCTTTGCTCTGCAAGTCAAACCAAACTGGTGCAGGGTTCTGACTTTTATCTTGGTCTATGTTTCCAGATTCAACTCTAGAGCCTTGAGTTTTTGCCCCCGAAGCATCATCATTGCCACCATCATCATCGTCATTTTTTGGCGGTTCTTTTGTGTGAGCTTCCTTTGAATCCGCGCGACTCAAATCTTTTTGCTTCTGCCCGAACCATCTAAAAAAAGACATCTTGATTTGTTGCCCCTCTTGGCTTATTTTATTTTTCGCTAATTGTTTTTACAGCTATTTTTAGCAACTATCTTTATAGCCAAATTATTTTTGCATCTCAGCACGAGACACAATGACATGGTCAATCAAGCCATAGTCTTTTGCCTCAGCAGCTGTAAACCAGCTGTCGCGATCAGAATCTTCTTTGATCTTTTTCTCGGTTTGCCCTGAATGAGTTGCCGTGAGCTTAATAAGGCGTTCTTTGATGCTTGTCATTTTGTTTGCTTGGATTTCAATATCGGCAGCTGCTCCTTCTACCCCACCCAGAGGCTGGTGCATAAGAATATCAGAGTTAGGAAGGGCATATCGCTTGCCTTTGGCACCAGCAGTCAGCAAGAACTGCCCCATTGAAGCAGCTTGCCCTATACAAATGGTTCCTACATCTGGGGTTACAAACTGCATCGTGTCATAAATTGCCATGCCAGCCGACACACTTCCACCAGGCGAATTAAT
>JAHRAM010000064.1 GCA_020027305.1 Acidimicrobiia bacterium
GTTAAAAAAGATTTATTGATTGAGGGCTAATAAATTAAATAGGCAACTCAAAATGTAAGTTTTGAGATATGTATTTTAAAAGAATGTGAATGAAGTAAATAAAAGCAAAGGTTGAAGGCTATCAAAAGCCTTATGAAAGCTCTGCAAAGTTTTTTAGGTTGAGAACGCCGTTTGTGGCGATGCAGTTTTTTGTTTCTTTAGTGTCTTTTTTAGTTGTTGGTGCTGGAGCGTCATTCCAGTTTAGAAATTTCCCTCCTGCTTCTTCTACGACAACTTGGAGAGGAGCATAATCCCAAACCGCTAAGTCAATGTCAAACATGGCATCTACTTGACCAGTGGCTAAGAGCAAATATCCATAGCCGTCTCCCCACGTGCGAAAAATATCGGCAGTTTCTATAACATTGTTTGGCACATAGTCGGCACCGCTGGCTACCACTTTTGCTTGCTCTAGTTTTTTTGTGGTGCTAACGGTTGCTTTGGCTTGAATTCCATCAGCGGTCTGAAACCAGCAGCCACCGCCTCGGTAGGCATAGATAGTTTCTTTTAGTGCTGGAATATGTATTATGCCTAAATCCCAAACATCTGTTTCTAGGTTGCCCAGAGCTAGCAGTGTAGAATAAGTTGGCACGCCAGAAACAAACGAGCGGGTGCCATCAATAGGGTCAATCACCCACATCCTCCCTGAGCTGCCTTCGGTTAGCCCGAACTCTTCACCTTGAATAGAGTCGTTGGGGAACTTTTGGTTGAGCAAGTCTCTAGCAAGCTCTTCTGCTTTTTTGTCTGCTTCGGTTACAGGGCTGCTGTCGTCTTTTGATTCTACTTTTAGCTCAGGGTTTCTAAAATATTTTAAAGTGCTGGTTCCAGCAGTTTGTGCCACGAGCAGAGCGACTTGAATGTCAACTTCCACTGAGTTTTGAGATGACATTATATTAAGGAAAAATTATGAACTTTTAGCAGTGGGGTTAATCGCTTGCTAGCTATCCTTCAGCACTACCAAATGCCCCAGAGCTTTTGAGTTCGGTGATTTTGTCTTCGTTATATCCAAGAACAGATTGAAGCACAACGTTTGTATGCTCGCCGACTTCGGGGGCTTTGGTGGGGAGATCCATCAGCTCGCCTTCCATATAAATTGGGAGAGGAAGTTGGTCAGCACCGAGCTGGTCGGCAGAAAACCATGGCATTCTTTCTTTAAACTGGGGGTCATCCATCAAGCTCTCTGGGGTGTTGACTGGGGCAATGGGGGTGTTTGCTTCATCTGAAAAGGTCAGCCATTCAGCAGATGTTTTGGTTTTGAAAATTTCTTTTAGCTCAGCCTGTAGCTCTAGGTTTCCTCTAGCGTGGTCGGCATATTTGCTTCCTGGCCATTTTTCAAATAAGTCCATTCGGTCGAGTGCTTCACAGAAGTTTTTCCAAAAGGCTTGCTCGGATGCCATAAACAAAACGAACCCATCAGACGACTCATAAATTTGATAGCGAACGCCTTCCCACATTCCAGCCATAGCAGGGGCGCGCCGTTCATAGTTGTCAGCGGCATTGCCAGTGACTTCATCTTCGGGGCGTTGATAGGCACGATGGGTTTCAATGCGATACCAGTCGGTGTAGGCGGCGGCATCTGATTGGGCGATTTCAAGACGCATGCCTTTGCCAGTTTCGCGGGCTTGGGTTATAGCAGCCAGCAAGCCGAGGGCGCCAAGCATTGGGCCAGTGTTTATTCCTACATTTAGGCTGTTTGGAATGCGGCAGAAATCTTGGTCGTCTCTAGTGGGTTCAATCAGTCCAGCCCATGTGTCGTAAGCAATTCCGTGGCTCGGCATGCTTTTATATGGGCCAGTAGCGCCATACCCAGAAATCACAGCAGAGACGATTTGCGGGTTGAGCTTTGCGAGTTCGCCGTAGCCGAGACCTAGTCGCTCTAAAGCCCCTGGTCGCATGGCTTCTACCACTGCATCTGATTCTTTTGCTAGGTCTTTGTAGATTTGAACTCCCTCAGGGGTTTTTAGGTCAAGGGTTATAGATTTCTTGCCTCTGTGGGTGTGGAGGTGGAGGAGCGAAACACCTTCAACTATCGGCCAAGTCATCTGGCGGATGTAGTCGCCTTGGGGGGATTCCACCTTAATAACTTCAGCTCCCAAATCTGAGAGGAAAGTCGTTAGCAAGCCCGGCCCAAGAAGCGCACTCTCAATAACCCGCACCGACTTTAGGGGGGCATTGGGTGAGAAGTCGCTTGGTTTGTTGTTTGATTTAGATGAACTCATAATTTCATATTATTAAAAATTCACATTTTTTTATATTTTGACTGGGGCAATCGTCTACCTAGGCTAAGCTATACTAATAACATGCTCTGGAAAATCGTCACGCCCCTTATAATCTTGGCGCTCGGAGCCACAGCGTGTAATCATTCTGATGAAAATTCTGACACAATTCCAAGTACAAGCCCTGAGACAATTCCCTATACAATTCCTAACGTAATTTCTGGCGCAGTTGATATATCTTTCCTCTCCACTAGGGGTTTGGGATGCGTTGTAAATACTCATGCAGAACTATGGTGCTGGATTGATAATAGGGGTGATGGAGAAGCTGGTGATTTCACAAAGCCAAAAAAGTCTCCAATAAAAAATGCGGCTGGGCTCACAATTGGCTGTACTGCAGTGCCTAATGAAGGTGGTGGAGATTTGTGGTGCTGGGATGTCGATGAAGACAATTTGGTGCTTGATGTAGAAAATCCTCAAAAATCACCCGTAGACAAGATAGACAATATAGCGCAAGGCTCTTCTATTAATGCAGGCTGTGTCACAGCGAACGGAGGAAATCTATGGTGTTGGAATGCCGAAGCGACTGGAATTGAATTTGATGCTCCAAAGAGAGTGGCTCTAGATAATATATATGTTGTAAACAGCTGTGCGATAAATCTTGATGGAAATTTTTGGTGTTGGGAAGGTTTCACTGATTTTCTTGACCCAAAAAAATCACCCATAGAAACGGCACACCAAGTAACTGGAACGCACTCACGTGGTTGTGTTAACACTCGTGGTGGCGAATTGTGGTGTTGGGATAACGACGTTGCTGGCTCTGAATTTGATAATCCAAAAAAGTTCCCTATAAATCTTGTGTTTAAAGTAGCTGCCCATTCTTTTTTGGGAAATGGTTGTGCTGCAACCAATAGCAGAGAATTATGGTGTTGGGGCAGTGGTAGCAATAGTGAGTTTGACAATCCTGAAAAATCACCGATTAAAGGTGTTAGAAGTTTAGCTTTGCTTTCTACCAATAAGTCTGGTTGTGCGGCAACCGATAGGGGTGAATTATGGTGTTGGTTTGATGATTATAATGAACCTGAAAAATCACCAGTTGAACATGCTGGTAATGTGACAGGACTCGCTGCTGTTGGTGACGGCTGTGTCAGAGCTTGGATCGGGGATGTATGGTGTTGGGAACGTGGGTCTTTTGATGACCCAGAACAATCCCCACTCTAGATTTTTCTGCTTTCCTTAAGCTACACTAATAACATGCTCTGGAAATTAGCCATTACTTTTGTAATCTTGGCACTCGCAACTACAGCGTGTAGCCACTCTGGGGGTTCTGGTGCGACTGGAAATAGGGACTCTAGTGCTGTTGAAAATTCAGGAATAGTTGCAGTATCAGCATTTGCCCTTAGACGTGTAGGCTGTGCCTTAAATAGCAGTGAAGAATTATGGTGTTGGGTGGATACGGAAGATGATGAAGGCGTTGAATTTAAGAAACCAGAACAGTCACCTGTAAATAATACAGTTGAAGTGACATTTGGTTGTTCTAAAACAAGTGGCGGAGAATTGTGGTGTTGGGCTACTGATTCTGACAATGACATAGTTACGTTTAATTTTCACGAGCCTCAAAAATCGCCTCTAGTTGATATATCAAATCTAGAAATAGGTTCTCAGGTTGGCATAGGCTGTGCCTCAAATAGTGATGGCGAACTATGGTGCTGGGATGACGTCTCTATCAATTCTTTTGCTAATCCCCAAAAATTACCTATAGAAAATGTAGCTGAAGCGGAAATTAACTGTGCTGTAACTAGCGGCGGAGAACTATGGTGCTGGGACGACAACTCTATCAATTCTCTTGCTAATCCCCAAAAATCACCTATAGAAAATGTAGTTGAAGCAACTGGAGCATCCTCACTTGGCTGTGCCCTAACTAGCGGCGAAGAACTATGGTGCTGGGACAATGACGATGCCAATTCTAAATTCGATAACCCCAATAAGTTCCCTATAGGTAGTGTAGCTGAGATATCAGGTGTTTCTTTCTTTGGAAACGGCTGTGCCAGAACTAGTAGCGGAGAGTTATGGTGTTGGAGCACTGATAGCGATGGTGAATTTGACAATCCTGAAAAATCACCGCTTAAAGATGTTGCAGGAGTGGTTTTGCTTTCCAGCAATCTGGCTGGCTGTGCCACTACTAGCGATGGAGAATTATGGTGCTGGACTTTATTTGGTAACTATAACGAACCTGAAAAATCACCAATCAAAGATGTTGTCAGGGCGGCAGGACTTGCTATTTTAGGCACAGGCTGTGCCATAACCGGCAGTGGAGAACTATGGTGCTGGGACCCTGGATCGTTTGACGACCCAGAAAAATTCCCGCTTTAAACTTTTTGTTTTTGAGAGATTTGAAAAATATCGATTATAAACTAGAGAACTTATTATTTTTTACCATCTGAGTTCTATCTGAGCACATTCTTTTCGGTTGAGCTAAACTAAGGAAATGCTCTGGAAAATTGCTACTCCCCTTATAATTTTGACACTCGCGGCTACAGCGTGTAGCCATTCTGGGAATTCTACAGTGGTTGGGGTAGCAGAACGTTCGTCCCGAAGTAGCGGTTGCGTTTTGATTGGCAGTGGAGAGGTATGGTGTTGGAATGATGTGGATGCTGGGGAAAGCATTGAATTTAAGAGTCCTCAAAAATTACCAATAGATAAAGTAGCAGAATTAGGGGACAGTTGTGCGATAACAACTGGACGTGAATTGTGGTG
>JAHRAM010000072.1 GCA_020027305.1 Acidimicrobiia bacterium
ATCTAAGATTTGTGTAAGTGGATAGTCCAGCTCTTTCTTCTTCTCCTCTCCAGTCAATTTTTTTATACTCAAAATATAACGCTTACCGGTTGAGTTTGATATAGAACTAGGACACTTTTATAGGCAAAAAATCATAAGTAATGGAGTGTCCGAAATGAAGAAAGAATTATTAATCCTGAAACGCAAGAAAGCAAAAGAGCTGCACGATAAAGGTTGGAGTAACCGTAGAATAGCAGGCCATTTATTTGCATGCAAAGACAGCGTAGGTAAATGGGTGCAGATGGATGAAAATGAAATATTAACCGACAACAGAGGCTGGAAAAAGGGAAGAACACGAGTATACACGCCTGAAACAAAACAGCAAATTATAAAAATACGAAAAGACTTAGAGAAAGAAAACAGCTATTTTTTCGGTTCTAAAGTAGTCAAGGAAAATTATGAACATCAGACTGAGGAACGAGTCTCAAAATCTTTTGTTGACTGCGTATTGAAGGAAGCGGGACTGGTGAAAAGCCAGAGAAAGAAGAAAAAAGGACGGAGCAAATACATGAAATATCCAGAATATACCCTAATCAAATTGGGCAAAAGCATGATGAGCATTGATTTCATAGGCCCAAAGTATCTCAAAGGGTCGGACAACCGTATTAATTTCCTCTCTTGCAAATACATTCGCCCGGAAAAGCTGGGGCTTGTAAAGAGAATTGAGGGGCAGACTGCGAAACAGACGATAAAGACGTTGAAAGAAATCTGGCAGACGCATCCGATCCCGGAAATATTGAAAATAGATAACGATTCCGCATTCGGGGCTAATTTACCGCATGATAAGTACATGGGGCAACTCACGTTTTTTCTGCTCAATTTAGGCGTTTCCCCTTTGTACATAGCGCAGCGAAGTCCGTGGAATAATGGACAGGTGGAAGGTTTTAACAGCGTCTTCTCAAAGAAATTCTGGAATACGCTGCAATTCAACGATGAACAGGAAATTGACGTCAAAATTGTGGATTTTAACGTAGCTTATGAGAAATATTCGCAATTGGTTTCAAACAATCCTGAGATCAATAAGAAAGATATTAAGTATATGGTGGATTTTAAGGATACAAATCTGGAAAATAATGGAGCTAAAGACTTTAAAATACATAAAATCTATTTCCTACGGATTGTAAGGCGAAAGAACGATAAAGATAGTGATAAGGAATACGGGTTCATTGACGTTTTGAATCATGAGATAAAAATGCCAAAAGATATGATCAATTTGTTTGTATTTTGCGTTTTGGACATTAAATCAAAGCATCTTAAAATTAATATTGAACTGGATGATGGGTCTTTGAAAGAGATCAAAACAATAGAGTTTATAATCAAAAATGTTATATATGATTAAATATAATCTAATATGAGTAGGGTATGGCTGAGTGTCCTACCTTTATTCCAAACTCAATGCTTAAAAATAAAGCGTTTACGGAAAGAACAACTTTTCTCGAAGAGAACTTTACTTTCTTAGGGCTTGCCAGAAAATAACCTATCAAATTTTTAAATACATCCAATTTCAAAATCCTTTCTCGGTAGAATAGAATAATTCCATTTAGGATGTAGCGTATGCGTTTTTATGTTCAGTTTTGCCATATCCTCGCCAGAGAATACTATCCCACCTTCATAGTTACTCTTATCAAGACGGGCAACCACTTTGAGACCTTTCTTTGTCGTAGTTGCGCTAATAAGTTTGATAATTGTTTCATAAGTAACAAGTGGCTCTCCTTTCCAATTCATGCTTATGAACGAGAACATACGATGCTCTATCTTGTTCCATTTGTTTGTCCCAGGTGGAAAATGACAAACAGATATTGGTATTTCTATTTGATCAGCCAATTCCTGTAAAAAGAGTTTCCAGCCTCGCCTACGGCTTCCATTACTTCCGCCACCATCTGCACAGATCAACAACCCTTTGGCGTCCTGATAGTACTTTTTTCCCAATATGTGCCACCATTGCCGGATGCTTTCGACCGCAAATTCAGAAGTATCACGGCTAATGCCAACATTCACGAATCCTTCGTTTCTATAAATGTCATAGGCACCATAGGGGATTCCTACCCCAATTGCCAGTGAGAGAAAGTCATAAGTATTGACTTCCTTTGCTTCTCCTTTCTTTCTCCAGGTTTTGCCCTGGTTTTTGAAGTCCCCCACAAGTTCTCTTTTCTTTGTATCCACAGATATAGCAGGGTCACCTCGCAAAACAAATTTTTTCACTTGTTCATTTATGTATCGGAACTGGGCATCTCTTTCTGGCCTAGAACCGCCTTCCTTGGTCTTCACATTAGCTTGGAGTGAGTAATCCCGTTCTTTTAAAAGCAACCTAACGGTTTCCGCACTGATTTTGTGCCCACGAAGATTCAATTCTTCAGCTATCGTATATGTCGACTTATTCGTCCATTTTAAAAAGCCCATTGGATCGCCTGCAGTGTTCTCGTCCATAATTGCCTCAATATCTTCCACAATTTTGGGGTTTTTGATCTCAATTTTCTTTCGGTCAGCGCCAGTTTTTCGAATTCTTTTTGTTTGTCCCAAAATCTCCAAATTCTCAAGTTCCTGTATCCCCTTCCTTATTGTCGTAATGGACATGCCGCTGATTCTTGCGACAGTTGAGATTCCTCCCCAGCCCAAGTCAAGTGCTTTAGCCGCAGCCAATTTACGTTTTAGCGATTCATTTGCCAGTGCCAAAACTTTTAGCCAATTTTTATGTTGTTCTATATCCTCCATAATGACATATATGCACTTTTAGTTAATAAAGTTGCCAACTTATTTCTTGGCAAGCCCTTAATAAATTTTTAGGACAGTATCGTCTGTGTAAATCTGTGAAATCTGTGTCTTTATATGATAATTATCAAAATGGGTAAACTTTTTACTGGGAGT
>JAHRAM010000073.1 GCA_020027305.1 Acidimicrobiia bacterium
AAAATCCTGATGCTATTGTGAAGATTTGGGTCGACCCCACAGAGGGGCTGAGCCAGCAGGTTTGTGAAAACTGGGTAACGGCAGCAGGCCTTGATGGCGAAACCGAAAACCTGCCTACCTTGCTTGGCGAGCTTTATTCTGTGTTCGTGAAAGCCGATGCCGATTTGATTGAGGTCAACCCGCTTATTAAAACGCCCAACCAAATGGCACACATATTAGACGCCAAAGTAACTTTGGATGCCAACTCAATCTATAGAAATGAAAGCTACAAAGAATATGATAAAACCCAGCCACGAGACGAAAGAGAACAATCAGCAAAAGAAAAAGGGCTTCAATATGTCGGACTAGATGGCTCGGTTGGGGTGATTGCCAATGGAGCAGGGCTGGCGATGAGCACGGTTGACATTGTGGCACAAGCTGGAGGCAAGGCCGCCAACTTTTTAGACATCGGCGGTGGGGCAAATGCTGAGGTTATGGCTGGAGCTATGGAAGTCATAAACAACGATTCAGATGTGAAGGCCATATTCATCAACATTTTTGGAGGCATAACACGTGGTGAAGAAGTCGCCAGCGGAATTCTAGAAGCCCTTGAAAGAATTGAAATCGACTCCCCAATCGTGGTTCGTCTTGATGGAACCAATGCCGAGCAAGGCAGAGAAATCCTTTCGCCCAAGCTTTCTGATTCTCTTATAATGGAAAACACAATGTTAGATGCAGCCAAAAAAGTCGTAGAGTTAGCCTCCACATAGCAAAACATTGAAATGAGTATTTTTGTAAACGCCGATACCAAAGTGGTCTATCAAGGGCTGACTGGTTCACAAGGGAAATATTATGGATTGCTAAATCGAGAATATGGAACGAAGGTGGTAGCTGGCACCAATCCTAAAAAGGCGGGCGAAACCGTTGAAGACATTCCGATTTTTGCCAACGTGGGTGAAGCGGTGGCAGAAACTGGTGCCACTGCCTCTTGCATTTTCATTCCAGCTCCTGGCGTAAAAGATGCAATCATTGAAGCAGCCGAAGGCGGGGTTGAGCTAATCGTGGCAATCACCGAGGGCGTTCCAGCACACGATGAGGCGTGGTTCTTCAACAAGCTCAGAAACGACTTTCCAGCAGTTCGACTTATTGGCCCGAACTGTCCAGGCATCATCACACCAGGCGAATGCAATATCGGAATCACCGCTGGGCATATCGCAAAACCTGGCGGTCCAGTTGGCATCGTCAGCCGTTCTGGAACCTTGACTTACCAAGCCCTCTATGAGCTGAAGCAACAAAACATCGGATGCACAACTTGTGTAGGTATCGGTGGTGACCCAGTTCCTGGAACAAACTTTGTTGACTGCCTTGAGGCTTTTGAACAAGATGAAGAAACTAAGGCGGTTATGATGCTTGGCGAAATCGGAGGCTCAGCCGAAGAAGAGGCTGCTGAGTTTATAAAAAACAATATGACCAAGCCAATGGTTGGATATATTGCAGGAATCACAGCTCCACCTGGCAAAAAGATGGGGCATGCTGGTGCTATCGTGTCAGGCGGAAAGGGAACAGCCCAAGCAAAAATGGATGCCTTAGAAACGGTGGGAACCAAAGTTGCGATGAACCCGACTGAGGCTGGCGAGCTGATGGTAGAAATTGTCAATAATCTTTAGCGCTAAACAGGTATCGTATTTATATGCCTGCAAAGATTCTTAATGGCGAAAGCCTAGCTGCTGAAATAAGAGCGGATGTAAAAAGCCGTGTAGCTGCCCTTAGTTCAAAAGTTGGGCAGTCGTCAGTGGGGCAGTCGTCAGTGGGGTTGGGAACTATTTTGGTTGGAGACGACAAACCATCTGCCCGCTATGTAGAGATGAAGCATGCCGATTGTGCTGAGGTTGGAATTGAGTCTCGCCACATTCACCTTCCCGCCAGTGCTTCACCTGCTGACATCAAAGCAGCTGTTTTAGACTTCAACAACTCAAAAGATGTGACTGTGTTTTTAATTCAATATCCGTTTCCAGACGGGTTGGAATACAACGTCGCCGTAGAACTTATGAACCCTAAAAAAGATGCCGATGGGCTTCATCCAGTGAACTTAGGGAAGTTGCTAATTGGGAATACAGAAGACAAAAACCATCTCTTGCCTTGTACGCCTGCAGGCATTATGAATATTTTGAGCCACTATGAAATTAAAACAAATGGCGCAGATGTTGTGATTGTGGGAAGAGGGCTAACCATCGGCAGGCCGCTTGCTGTGATGCTTTCTCAAAAAGCCCCAGATGCCAATGCTGCTGTAACTTGTGTTCATACTGGGGTGGATGCCAAAAGTCTTGCTAGCCACTGCCGCCGTGCCGACATTTTAATTGCTGCTGCTGGCTCACCTCATATGATTACAAAAGAAATGGTGAAAGAAGGCGCCACTGTAATCTCAGCAGGGGTTTCCTTTATTGATGGAAAGCTGGTTTCAGATGTAGAAGATGATGTGGCAGAGGTGGCTGGAGCCATCACCCCCAAGGTGGGCGGAGTTGGGCCGATGACCCGTGCCATGCTTTTGTCAAATACTATCCAAGCTGCCGAGGCTACTTAAAACACTAAGCCGTTTTTCAAAATACTTATAGAAAATATTTTTATAAAATAGGCTCTCAAAAAAGGTAAACCAAAAACGATTAAACAAAAACAACAAACAAAAATGAATAGCGCCCATATTAGAGATTTATTCAGTGTAAATTCTCCAACATTGTCCTTTGAGTTTTTTCCGCCCAAAACAAAAGCTGCTGAAAAAAATCTCCATACTACATTGGATGAATTGGCCAACACGAACCCAGATTTTGTTTCGGTAACTTATGGGGCGATGGGCTCAACCAGAGACACCACAAAAGAAATTGTCTCTGAGATTTCTTCTACGAAGC
>JAHRAM010000081.1 GCA_020027305.1 Acidimicrobiia bacterium
ATTGACAAAAGTTCACATTAAATAAGAACCTCAGAGACTTTCGGTGTCAGCGATGACTTAAAGGAACGTGAGAAATCACACCGCCTAATGAGAGGAAAAAATGAACAAAACAGAGACTAAAGAAAAAGAACAAGACACACAAGACCAAACGAAGTCTAAAACGTTTGGTGCAAGTGAGCCGCGTCCAGAAAAAGTTGAGCTAGTCGCTGAGGTCAAAGCCCTGTTTGAGAATTCCCAAGGGGTAGTATTTACCGAATATCGTGGGCTAGATGTTTTATCAATGAAAGAGTTGCGTGTGTCGCTCAATGATGCCGGCACTTCTTATAAGGTTTATAAAAATACATTGGTTCGGCGGGCAGTTGCAGAACTCAAGCTAGAAGAAAAATTTGCTGAGCTATTGAAAGGCCCTGTTGGGCTGGCATTTGTTGAAGCCGATGCTGACTATTCTGAAACCGCGAGGGTGCTGGCTGCCTTCAAAAAGCTCCACGATGTTTTGGTGATTAAGGGAGGATTTAGTGATGGCGAGTTGATGGATGAAGAGGCGTATGCTGCTTTTGCTAAGTTGCCTCCGTTGGCTGTGCTTCAGGCTCAGTTTGCATCGGCACTCCAGTCGCCTCTGAGTAGTTTGGCAGGATTGATGAATGCCATCTTACAAAAGCTGGCTGGGCAGTTGAGCGCACTCAAAGATAAGGTTGAAAAAGAAGCGCCCACTGAATCTGTTGAAGAGAAAGAAGTCATAGAAGATAAACCTGAAAAAGAAGCGCCTACTGAATCTGTTGAAGAGAAAGAAGTCACAGAAGATAATACTGCCGAAGAAGAAACCAAAGATGAGGCAGAGGTAGCAACATCTGAAAATTCTGAAGAAGCTAAGCCCGAAGGGGAAGAAGACACGCCTGTCGAAGAAACCAAAGATGAGGCAGACCAAGCTGAGCAAGCTGAACAACCTGCTGAAGACAATGCCGAGCCAGAACAACAGGAAGAAAGCACAACTGAAGAAACTGAGGAAACAAATTCATAAATAATGAATTCATAAATAACAAAAACAAATAAAACAAACGAACAAAACAACCAACCAACAAATAAAAAGGAGAAAACAAAATGACAAAGGTAGACGAAGTTTTAGAAAGCATTAGTTCAATGACTGTGCTTGAGCTCTCTGAGCTCTTAAAGGAGTTTGAAGAGAAGTTTGGCGTTACCGCAGCTGCTCCAGTTGCTGTGGCTGCTGCCCCTGCTGGAGGAGATGCTGGCGACGATGCTGGCGACGATGCCAGTGGTGTCGTTGAACTGGTATTGACCGATTCAGGTAGCGAAAAAATCAAAGTCATCAAAGAGATTAGAAGTTTCTTAGATGTTGGTCTTAAAGAGGCAAAAGATCTCGTGGAAGGAACCCCTACCAGCTTGATGAAAGATGCCCCAGCTGCTGACGCTCAAAAAGCTAAAGAAGCACTCGAAGCACTTGGTGCTACTCTAGAAATTAAATAGTTAGCTAGGACTTGCTTGGGGTGCCAGCACCCTGCCAACACCATCTTTCATTTGCTGTGTTTATGGCGCATCCTCCATTGGCATCGCTCTGAGGTAAAACTTGGCTGACGCCATCAAGAATCTTTTTTGGGTTTGGGATGTCTATCAATGTGCTCCAACACCATAACTCATTTGCTGTGTTTATGGCACAGCCCATTATAGTAACGCTGGAGTCTGCAATTTGTGTGGCGTTGTCAAGTTTCTTTTCTCTGTTGTCTAAGAAATCCCAACACCACAGTTCAGCTGATTTGTTAATAGCACAACCAAAAGAGGTGATGCTGTCGCCCCCAACTTGTTGAATGTTGTCAAGAATTTTTTCTGCTGGGGCAGGGTCTCCATTATCATTTACATCCCAACACCACAACTCATCATTTGCCCTAATCGCACAACCCGAGCTGAAGATTGAGTTTTTTGCAAACGACTGAACATTGTCAAGAATCTTTTTTGGGCCTGAGCCAACCTCTAAACACCATAATTCCCTTTCGTCAGTGATGGAACAAACGTTTACTCCATCATCAACTATATTGGGGCCATCGCCTGTTTGGGGCGCTGGTGAATTGGTAGTAGCAGAGTTGCCAGATGCCTGTGTTGCAGGAGCAGGGTTTGTGGCGACAGTGTTTGATGTGGTGTCGCCTCCGTGACTACACGCCCCTGCTATTAGCGCGATTGAACTTATTATTACAATAACTATTAGTCGTTTCATAATTTCATTTTAGTAAGGCTTTTAACTTAGACTTGCTTTCTACTACTTTACAAGTTTTGCCACACCCTACATTAAATATAAATCTATTATTTAATGCAATGGATGCCAGTGAGGTCGATGTCATTAACCTTACCACTAGCCCTTACCCGTTCAACTGCCCTAAGACATTCTTCACGGGTAGGGAAGCATTCCCGTTGGCCAGATTTGATTCCAGCGAGGCCTCCAGTAATCTCGTTCATAAAATCGAGGAGTTCGCCAGTATTTGAATCTGGGTCAGCCCAAGCGCAATTGCCCGGCTCTAGGTTGGGTTTGTCGTCAGAATGAACACAAGCAGAAATTCCAAAACTAAGGGGCAAAAGCAACGTTACAGTTAGAAGCAAAATTCTCATTTATACAACCTTAGCCAAAAAAATTTTATAAATTTTGTAAATTATAAATAACGCCAAACAAATTTTATAAATAGAAATATATAAATAACGCCAAAAAATTCTTCATTTTTTAGAAAACAAGGAATTCTACAAAAAAGTTGGGTGCTGAGTTGTTTTTTCCTTTTAAATGGTGTAGATTATATATGTCTGTGTTATTCCATCCTGAGTTGAGCAAAATTTGAAAAGCAGTGCAATTGGTGCTGTGTATTATGCGGGGTTTTCGCCTAATGGGCGTTTGCTGTGTAATTTCCAGTCGTGTGAATTTAACATTTCTAGTTCGCCCGTTGATTTGCCAATCAGTTTTACGGGTCAATTTTTAAAGGAGGGCATTTAAGTGAAGCTACTTAGAGATCGTTACAACTTTGGCAATATAAAAGAGATTTTGCCTCCGCCGAATTTATTAGATGTTCAATTCAATTCATATCAGCAGTTCATCGACAAGGGGCTGGCAGAAATGTTTAGAAACCAAAGCCCCATCACAGACTTTTATGGCAACTTGATGTTGGAACTAGAGTTTGACCCTAAAGACCCAGACTTGATGGGCGAACCTAAGTTCACAGAAGATGAATGTAAAGAGCGAGAGATTACATACGGCATTCCGATTTTTGCGAGAGCAAGGTTTCTCAACTCTCGCACGGGTGAAATAAAAGAGCAAACGGTGTTTATGGGCGATTTTCCAAAGATGACGCCCAAGGGAACATTTATCATCAATGGAACTGAGCGGGTAGTGGTTTCTGACCTTGTGCGTTCTGCAGGAATTATTTTTGAGCCAGGTAAGCGGTTTCAAAAGAAGGTTAAGCAGAAGCGCTATATGGTTGCCCAAGGTTCACAAGAGTTGGTGACTGGAACGATTTATCCTCATCGCGGAAAGTGGCTGGAGTTTGACGTGCGAAGTCGCCCAGGCAAGTCAGTCACGGCAGGTGTGCGGATTGACAGAAAGCGCCGCATTTCAATGTTTACAATTATCAAGGCGTTGGGTTATGATGACGAAGCATTTTTAGAGCGCTTTGTAGAGCAGTTTGATTTCTTGCAAGAGCAGTGGGAAAAAGATAGTCAGGTTCTAAAGACTCAAGATGAAGCATTGCTAGATGTTTATCAAAAGGTTCGCCCTGGAGAACCTGCATCTATTGAGGCTGCCCGTGCCTATATGGAAGAAGCCTTCTTTGATGAAAAACGTTATGACCTTTCAATGTTGGGGCGCTACAAGCTAAATCGAAAGCTTGGCCCAGAGATTGAAAAGATTAGAAAGCTCCTCAAGGTTAAGCTGGAAACTCCACCTGAAGATTTGACGTGCCTGACACCTGCTGAGATTTTGGCGACCTGCACCTACACACTTCACTTAGCTGCTGAAGATCCTGGCTACAGCTTGGATGACCAAGACCATTTTTCAAATCGCCGCATTCGTGCAGTGGGAGAGCTGTTCCAAGACCAAGTTCGTCTTGGCCTGAGCCGTCTGGCACAAGTAGCTCGCGACAAGATGACAACTCTTGATGAAGAGACTATTACCCCTCAAGCACTTATTAGCATTCGCCCATTGGTTTCAGCCATTAGAGAATTTTTTGCTTCTAGCCAGTTCAGCCAGTTTATGGATCAAATCAATCCACTCTCTGGGTTAATTCACCGCCGCCGTCTAGCTGCCTTAGGTAGAAACTTGGGCTGGGCAGTTTCAGGTGTGCGAGATGTTCACTTTTCACACTATGGGCGGATGTGTCCGATTGAAACTCCAGAAGGCCCGAATGCTGGATTGATTGGAGCCCTTGCCACTTATGGGCAAGTGAATGAGTTTGGTTTTATAGAAACTCCTTATCGGGTTGTAAAAGATGGGAAGGTTTCTAACAAAGTTGAGTGGCTCCAAGCCGATGCCGAAGAGGCATTTGTTATCGCACAAGCTAACGCTCCTTTAAACCCAGACGGAACATTTGCAAACAACCGAGTGCTGGTTCGCCGCTCTCCCCAAGCAGCATCGTTGGCTGAACTCAAACGCCAATACGAAGAAGAAGCGTTTTTTGCCACCACGATTGAGATTTCCTCTCTGCCACCCTCAGAAGTTCAGCGAATGGATATGTCGCCAAAGCAGATGGTTTCGGTGACTGCTACACTCATTCCATTTTTAGAACACGATGATGCCACCCGTGCGCTTATGGGTGCCAACATGCAACGTCAAGCAGTTCCACTGATTTCCCCAGAGGCTCCGTTTGTGGCGACTGGAATGGAATCAGTTGTGGCTCGTGACTCAACTGAAATGTGTTTGGCAGAAGACAAAGGCACAGTCAGCTATGTGGATGCAGCAACCATAAAGGTTAAATATTCCACTAGCAAGGGTGAAGTTGTATACGATCTCGCAAAATTTGAGCGGTCTAATCAAAGCACCTGTGTCAACCAGAAGCCCCAAGTGAATGTGGGCGACCAAGTGGAAGCTGGCGACGTATTAGCTGACGGCCATTCAATTGACCGTGGCGAGTTGGCGCTGGGTAAAAATCTGCTCTGTGCCTATATGTCTTGGGAGGGATACAACTTTGAAGACTCTGTTGTTGTGAGTGAGAGGTTGGTGCGTGATGATGTTTTGTCTTCCATTCATATTCAAAAATATGAAGTAGAGGCAAGAGACACAAAGCTAGGAGCTGAAGAAATCACCAGAGATATTCCAGGTCTTAGCGATGAGATTTTGGTGAACCTAGATGAGCGAGGGGTTGTTCGAATCGGCGCACAAGTTGGGCCTGGCGATGTGTTGGTAGGGCGTGTAACCCCAAAGGGCGAGCGCGAGCTTACACCTGAAGAACGTTTGCTCCATGCAATCTTTGGTGAAAAGGCTAGAGAGGTTAGAGACACTTCCCTTAAAGTGCCACGGGGCGACAAAGGTGGGCAAGTCATTGATGTTCAGGTGCTTACCCAAGATGAAGACCGTGAGTTGTTTCCAGGCGTGAATGAAATCGTTCGTGTATATATCGCACAGAAGCGAAAGATTAGCGTGGGCGACAAATTGTCTGGGCGACATGGCAACAAAGGCGTTATCTCAAAGATTTTGCCAGTAGAAGATATGCCTTATTTAGAAGATGGTACTCCCATTGACATTATTATGAACCCGTTGGGTGTTCCATCCCGAATGAATGTTGGACAAATTTATGAAGCCCACCTTGGTTATGCTGCCCGTTGGGGATGGGAGACCAGCAAAGGCAAGATAGGCAAAAAGCCCGTTTCAGGTTTGGAGAAAAAGACATTCCCATATCTTGAGCCTTCTGTTTGGGTGACCACGCCTGTTTTTGATGGGGCAGCTTGGGATGAAAAAGAACGGGCTGGAAGTCATTCAACCATTAAAGATATTTTGGAAAACATTGACCCAGATTCAAAAATCGATAGAACATTCCTTCTCAGTGGAACTCAATTTGATTCAAACAATTACAGAAGCAATGGCACGGGCAATGGCACAGCTAAAAAATTAGTCAAGGGGGGCAAAAACAAGAAGCCCGTGAAAAAGGAAGTTGATGGAAAAATCACTTTATATAATGGCAGAACTGGTGAGCCGTTTGATACAGAAATCATGGTGGGCTATATGTATACGCTCAAGCTGAACCACATGGTGGATGACAAAATCCACGCCCGCTCCACTGGGCCATATTCAATGATCACTCAGCAACCGCTGGGTGGAAAAGCTCAGTTTGGCGGTCAACGTTTTGGAGAAATGGAAGTCTGGGCGCTTGAAGCTTATGGGGCTGCTTATTGTCTCCAAGAACTTTTGACCTATAAGTCAGATGATGTGAGCGGAAGGTTCAAGGTTTATGAGGCTATGGTTACAGGCAAAAATATTGGCGCACCTGAAGTTCCAGAGAGCTTTAAGGTGCTGGTGAAAGAAATGTATACATTATGTCTGAATGTTGAGATGCTTTCAGAAACAGGGGAAACTGTGGAACTATTGGGTAGCGATTTAGACACTCATATGGCACACATCAATGCTCTTGGAATTTCACTCACAGGGCAGATGCGTGAAACAGATGTGGAGGCAGAAGCTCAGCAGCCAGTTGGAGTATAGGAAGCAAAAAAGAATTACTAAACAGCAAATAGAAAACAGCAAATAGAAAACAGCAAATAGAAAACAGCAAAAAACAGGAGAAAGAAAGACAATGTTTGACAGCATCAGATTGAGCTTGGCAGATCCAGATACCATTCGTGGATGGGCGATGGGCGAGGTTAAGAAACCAGAAACCATCAACTATAGAACACTCCGCCCAGAAAAAGACGGGTTGTTCTGTGAAAAAATATTTGGCCCACTAAAAGATTTTGAATGTGCGTGCGGAAAATATAAGCGCATTAAGTTCAAGGGAATTTTCTGTGAGCGGTGTGGAGTTGAGGTCACGCATTCTCGTGTGAGAAGAGAGCGAATGGGCTACATTGACCTAGCTGCCCCAGTTGTTCACATTTGGTATTTTCGTGGAACCCGTTCTCGTTTGGCATATTTGCTCTCAGGTGTTGACCCCATTGAAGAAATTAAATCTAAGCCACTGGAGCGAGTTATTTATTTTGCTGCAAACATGGTTACCCGTCTTGACTCTGACGAGATAAAAAAAGATTTAGAAAAGATTGAAAAAGATGTTATAGCAAAGTTTGAAATATCATCTGGGCGTCTTCTAGAGGGCATAGAGCAAATGACTGAGACTGCTGTTTCTCAGTTCAGTGAACAAATTGCAAACGAAAAAGAAAAGCTAGAAGCCGAAGCGCTCAAAATCCATAATGAAAAAGCAGCTGAAAAAGCAGCCAAAAAAGCTGCAGCAGGAAAAGATACTGACAAAAGCAAAAAAGATAACAATGATAAAGCCACCACAGAAACTCAAGAGCCAATAAAGCTTTCAACTAAAGCACAAAAAGCACTCAACAAATTAACTGACAGGCTAGAAGAGCTCAATAAATCTAATGAGGCTCTCCACAAACATCTAGAGTTTGTCGATCCAATTCAGTATTCCAAAGATCTTGGCAAAGAGCTAGATAGCTCCACTGGTTCACAAAAAGGTTTTGCATGGCTTATAAGTGAATATGAAGAAGACGAAACAAGGCAATTGCTTAAAACATGGGAAGCAGCCCTGAAAGAGGTTCAAAACCAACTTAAGATGTCTGAAGATGGGTTGCTAGAAAGAGACATTGAGCTTGAGAGGCTGGCAGAGTTACTGGCCGAGTCAAAAGCTGTCTTGGTTGCTCTAGAAGAGTTTAAAAACTTGCACCCTGGCAAAATCATTGATGATGAAGTGCTATGGGATCGCATGGCTGAGAACTTTGATGAAAAATATTTTGGAGGCGGAATGGGAGCAGAAGCTATTTTAGACCGCATTGATAATATTGATTTTGCCAAAAAAGAAGCTGAGCTTAGGAAGTTGTTATTTTCAGAGTCGACAAAAGACGATGACAAAAGTGGAGATAAGAAGCTATCTGAGCAGCGACGTTCAAAGGCTCTCAAAACTCTAAAGATTGTTGCTGCCTTTAACCAAACAGATGAAAATGGGCGAAAGATTAACAACCCTCGTTCAATTGTGCTCCAAGCCTTACCAGTGATTCCACCAGATTTACGCCCGATGGTTGAGCTAGATGGTGGGCGGTTTGCTACTTCTGACCAAAACGATCTCTATCGCCGAGTCATAAATCGAAACAACCGTCTTCGCCGCTTGAAAGAACTTAGAGCACCTGAAATTATTGTAAACAATGAAAAACGGATGCTCCAAGAAGCAGTTGATGCTCTTTTAGATAACGGGCGAAGGGGAAGACCAGTTACTGCACAAGGTGGGCGTCCACTGAAATCGTTGTCTGACACATTAAAGGGCAAGCAAGGACGTTTCCGCCAGAACTTGTTAGGAAAAAGAGTTGACTATTCTGGTCGCTCAGTGATTGTGGTTGGGCCGTCGCTCAAATTGCATCAGTGCGGGCTGCCAAAACTTATGGCGTTAGAGCTATTTAAGCCCTTCATTATGAAAAAGCTAGTTGATAAGGAACTTGCGCCAAATATGAAGAGCGCGCAAAGAATGCTTGAACATCGTGAGTCGCCAGTTTGGGGTGTATTGGCTTCAGTTATTAAAGAGCACCCCGTTCTTTTGAATCGAGCACCTACTCTTCACCGCCTAGGCATCCAAGCCTTTGAACCAGTTTTGGTAGAAGGCAAGGCAATCCAAATTCATCCGCTGGTGTGTGCAGCTTTTAACGCTGACTTTGATGGAGACCAAATGGCAGTTCATATTCCATTGTCATCACATGCCAGAGCTGAGGCGCGTATTTTAATGTTGTCTGCCCACAATATTTTGTCGCCTGCCAACGGGCATCCGCTGGTTACGCCTTCAAAGGATATGTTGGTTGGTTCATACTATTTGACGGTTTCCCCACCAGAGCTGTTTAAGCAAAGGGAATCTGCTGAAACTGAGGGCAACAAAGATGATGATAAAAACGATTCTAACGAAAGCAACAATCCACTGTCAGATTTAGAAGTTAAGTGGCACTATCGTGACATAGAAGTCTTAAAGCGCGATCTTGAGATAGGAAATATTAGGTTGCATGACACAATTCAATATCGCATTGAAAAGCTGAGAAATAGCGATGGTTCTTACACCAACACAACTCCTGGTCGTGTTTTATATAACGACGTCTTGCCTGAGGATTTTGATTTTGTCAATCAGACAATTGGGCGAGCTGGGATGGGAGATGTGGTTGATAGCTTGGCGCGCAAATATTCTAAAGCAGTTGTGGCTGAATGTCTTGACAACTTAAAAGATTTGTGTTTTGAGTATGCCACCCGTTCGGGGCTGACGATTTCTGTTGCTGATATTCCTGAGTTGACAAGCAAGCAGAAGATTTTAGACCAAGGTGAACGTGAGTTTGAAAAAGCTGAGCGCGATTTTGACAATGGGTATATCACCGCACTTGAGCGAGATGTCAAAGAAATTGAAATTTGGAATTCGGCAACTACTAGTGTGAGAAGTGAAATGGAAGCTGGCCTCAAGGCTAACCCCTTTAACTCTTTGTGGATGATGCTTGATTCAGGGGCTCGTGCCAATATGACACAGGTTCGTCAAATGGCTGGAATGCGTGGGTTGATGAACGATTCAAATGATGACCCTATTCCTCGCCCTATCAAATCAAATTTGCGTGAAGGGCTTTCTGTTCTGGAATACTTTATCACTACTATTGGCTCAAGAAAGGGGCTGGTAGATGTGGCAAGGCGAACTCCGCTGTCTGGATATTTCACGAGACGTTTGGTAGATGTTGCACAAGAGGTTGTCACCAACTGGGAAAATCCATTGGACTCTTCCGTTCCACCTCCTTCCATCACCATTGAAGATGTCACACTAGGGCCAAACGGCGAGCCTGCCAAGCATCTATCGCTCAGCCTGTTTGGACGGGTTCTGGCAGAAGAGGTGAAGCTCAAGAATGGAACTAAGTATGAAGTTGGCACGCTCATGACCGAAGCAGTGATGAAAGACATTGGAAAAGATTCTTCGGTAAACGAGGTTAAAGTGCTGTCGCCTCTCACTGATGATTCAGAGCATGGCGTTGCAGCTGTTTCTTATGGAATGTCATTTGCCACTGGCGAGCTAGTTGAGCCTGGCGAAGCCATCGGCATCATTGCTGCTCAGTCGCTAGGTGAAGCATCAACTCAGTTTACGCTTAGAACCTTTCATACTGGAGGAGACCGAACTGACACAGCTGAGGTTACTGGACTTGAGCGAGTTGACCAGTTGTTAGATGCAAGAAAGCCAGGAGCTCCTGCCATCCTTGCCCCGTTTAGTGGAAAAGTCAATATAGTCGTTGAAGACGAAGGCACTGAAGATGAAAAAGCTGAACTTACGTTGACCCGCGATGAAGAAGAAGTCTCTTATGAGGTTGAAACTCCTAGCCGAATGCTCGATGTAGAAAATGGGCAAAAAGTTGAAGCTGGAACCCCACTCACAAAGGGGCTAATAGACCCTCATGATTTGCTTGCTGTAAGGGGGTTGCGTGAAACACAACTTCACTTGGTGAAGGAGATGCAGAAGGTTTATCAAGAACAGGGCGCAAACATCCACGATAAGCACTTTGAGTTGATTGTTCGCCAGATGACCCGTTGGGTAGAAGTTGAAGAGGTGGGCGATTCAGATTTCATGCCTGGCGACCGAGTTGAGATTCGTCGCTTCAGGGCGGTTAACCGTGAGCTAACCCGTGAGAAGAAAAAGCCTGCTGATGGAAAGCCAGTCTTGCTTGGCATTAAGCAAGCTCCGCTAGCTGGAGGTATTGGGCGAGTTCCTTTGGGAAGCGATTCTTGGTTGGCGCCAGCTTCTTATGAATATGTCATTGATGTTTTGACAGAAGCTGCCATTGGTGCTAGAAAAGATGTCTTGCGAAACCTTAAAGAGAATGTTGCTGTTGGAAAGCTCATTCCTGCTGGCACTGGCATGATTGAATACAGAAAAGACGTCTATGCTGAAGTTCCTGACTATAAGCCAATGACATCTTTTTCTACCGAAGACCTTATGGGGCTAGAGGGTGGATATGTGGCTGATGAAGAGGGAGCTTCAGAAGCAGAGGCAT
Source organism: Acidimicrobiia bacterium (assembly GCA_020027305.1). Lineage (GTDB taxonomy): Bacteria > Actinomycetota > Acidimicrobiia > Acidimicrobiales > Hopanoidiivorantaceae > JAHRAM01. The sequence goes on from JAHRAM010000081.1 coordinate 11,188, forward strand.
CTCTGGCTTAAGAAGAAGTGCAAAAATTTGTGCTGTCAAAAAAAGCGAACGCCAAACTTCCCGCTAGAATAAATCTTTTACACTATTGATTTATTGACCGACCAACAATTGACATATATATAGACAATTAACAATTAATAATGCCAACTATTCAACAACTGGTAAGAAAAGGGCGAAAGGCAAAACCCAGAAAAGACAAGATGCCTGCTCTCAAAGGAGCGCCTCAACGGCGTGGGGTATGCACACGTGTCTATACCAACACACCCAAAAAGCCGAACTCTGCTTTGCGCAAGGTTGCAAGGGTTCGCCTCACCAGTGGAATGGAAGTCACGGCTTATATTCCAGGAGAAGGACACAACCTTCAAGAGCACTCAATTGTTTTGGTGCGAGGTGGAAGGGTAAAAGATTTGCCGGGTGTGCGTTGCAAGATTATCCGAGGCACATTAGATTCCAGTGGGGTTGATAATCGCCGTCAGTCTAGAAGTCGCTATGGTGCAAAGAAGCCATAATTTGTCAAGTAGCCATAATTTATAATCTATAATCTATAATGCCACGAAAAGGTTACACTCCAAAGCGAAAGCTCCTGCCAGACCCTACTTATGAATCGGTGTTGGTTACCCAACTCATAAACCGAGTGCTACAGAGAGGGTTGCGGGCGAAGGCTGAAAAGATTGTTTATGACGCCCTCACCGAAGTTTCTAATCGCACCCAAGACGACCCACTTAGAACGCTTGAGCGGGCAGTTTCTAATTTGCGCCCCCAGCTAGAAGTACGAAGTCGCCGAGTTGGTGGGGCTACATATCAAGTTCCAATTGATGTTAAGCCAGGGCGCCAAACCACTTTGGCTCTTCGTTGGCTGGTGACCCATGCAAGAAAACGGGGTGAAGACACAATGGTAAAACGGCTGACTGGCGAAATCTTAGATGCAGCAGAAAAGACTGGCGCTGCTATCAAGCGGAGAGAAGACCTTCACAAGACGGCAGCTGCTAACAAAGCATTTGCACACTATCGCTGGTAGTTCGCCCTAATCTGTAATTATGGCAACTAGGCAGCACCCACTAGAAAAGACTAGAAACATCGGCATCATGGCCCACATTGATGCTGGTAAGACCACCACCACTGAACGTATTCTTTATTACACTGGCGTTAACTATAAGATTGGTGAAGTTCATGATGGAAGCGCCACGATGGACTGGATGGAACAAGAACAAGAGCGAGGTATTACCATCACATCAGCTGCCACTCATTGCATTTGGGATGACCATCGAATAAATATCATTGATACGCCTGGCCACGTTGACTTCACCGTTGAAGTTGAACGTTCACTTCGTGTGCTAGATGGAGCCATCGCTGTTTTTGATGGGGTGGCAGGTGTGGAGCCACAAACTGAAACTGTTTGGCGTCAAGCCGATCGCTATGGCGTGCCTCGAATTTGTTTTGTGAATAAGCTCGACCGACTAGGTGCTGATTTTGATTTCTGTGTGAGCTCTATAAAAGAGCGCCTAGATTGTACGGGGGTGGTGCTTCAGTTGCCTATTGGTATTGAAGCAAACTTTAAGGGCGTGGTAGATTTGCTTTCTATGAAGGCGCTGGTTTGGGAAGAGTCAGACGACTTAGGTGCTGCGTGGGAAGAAGTTGACATTCCAGATGATATGAAAGACCAAGCCGCAGAATATCGCGCCAACCTGATTGATGCTGTTGGCAACTATGATGATGCCCTGCTAGAGAAATTTATTGCCGAAGAAGAAATCATGCCAGCAGATTTAATTCCTGCTATCCGTGCTGGCACACTTGCAAATGAAATTGTTCCAATCTTATGTGGCTCGGCGTTCAAAAATAAAGGTGTTCAGCCGTTATTGGATGCTGTTATTAGGTATCTCCCATCGCCGCTGGATATGCCTCCTATCACTGGTTTTAATCCTAAAAACACTGAAGAAGAAATTCAGCGAGAGGCAAAAGACGATGCTCCATTCACGGCGTTGGCGTTCAAGATAATGACCGACCCCCATGTTGGCAAGTTGGTTTATTTCCGTGTTTATAGTGGAACTTTAGAAAAGGGAACTTCTTTGCTTAACACTAGAACTGGCAACCAAGAACGCATCGGCAGGATTTTGGAAATGCATGCTAACGACCGAGTTGACAAAGATGATGTTATGACTGGCGACATCGTGGCGGGCATCGGGTTTAAAGATACGAAAACTGGCGACACTATTTGTGACCCTGGCAACCCGATTGTGCTTGAAAACTTAGAATTCCCCGACCCAGTTATTCATGTGGCCGTTGAGCCGAAATCAAAGGCTGACCAAGACAAACT
>JAHRAM010000084.1 GCA_020027305.1 Acidimicrobiia bacterium
TAATTGGAATATCTCTTATCACCTTTCTTTTGCTTGGTTTAACTATTGGGTTTGGCAACTCTCCCCTTTTAGGAATTGATTTACAAGGTGGAGTTTCTGTGGTGCTTGACCCAGTTGAAGGGCAGGATATTACCGATAAATTCAGGCAGGTTTTGGGGCATTTCCCAACGGGCGTCACCGTTATAACAGCAACAAAATCAGACGGCATGCCAGTTGGGTTTTCAGTTGGGTCATTTGCCTCTGTCTCTTTAGAGCCAGCACTTGTGATGTTTTGTGCTGGCAAGAATTCTCAGTCGTGGCCAGAGATTGAAGAAACTGGGCATTTTTGTGTGAATGTGTTGAGCCAAGCTCAATCAGAAATCTCAAATACATTTGCCAAAAAAGACATTGATAAGTTTGAGGGGCTAAAGTGGAAAGCAAAAACCTCTGGCTCACCTGCCTTAGATGACGCCTTGAGTTGGATAGATTGTAAAATCTCTGCCATTCATGAAGCTGGCGACCACTATATTGTGGTTGGTGAAGTTCTAGAGCTTGATATGAATGAGGCAGCAGCAAAAGACAACGGCCCGCTGATTTTTTATACTGGAAAATATTTTACAACTAGCTCGCTCTAATGCCTATATATTCTCTTGGTGAAGATACCCCAGAAATTCATCCCGAAGCTTATGTTGCTCCTGAGGCAGTTGTTATTGGGAAGGTTACAGTGGGGGCAGAGTCAAGTGTATGGCCGGGGGCAGTGCTTCGTGGCGATGAAGGCCCAATCACTGTGGGCGATAGAACTTCCATTCAAGATGGAGCTATCATTCATGTCACGCACATCCACCCCACAATTATCGGCAACGATTGCACTATCGGGCATCTAGCACACCTTGAGGGTTGCCGAATTGAAAATGGCGGTTTGGTCGGAACGGCAGCTGTGGTTTTGCACAATGCAGTGGTGGGAGAATGGGCGTTGGTGGCAGCTAATGCAGTTGTGCTTGGAGAAACTCAAATTCCACCAGCAGCTTTAGCGGTAGGTGTTCCAGTTTCCATCAAAGAAAACGCTGCCAACCGTGAGCATATTCAGTTGGGCGTTGATGGCTATGTGGAGAAGTCTAAGTTATATCGTGAAGAAATGAAAAAGGTAAGCTAGGCTTATATATATGAGGGCATCTATGAGTGAGATTTTATGAGCGAAGCAGCAACTGATATAAGCGCAGATTTAGGCAACTACCAGTTGGGGTGGAGTGATGCTGAAGACTATGTCTTTAAACCCAGAAAAGGTTTGAATGAAGATATCGTGCGTGAGATGTCGGCGATGAAAAAAGAACCAGAGTGGATGCTTGATTTTCGTCTCAAGTCGCTCAAGCGGTTTGAAAATCGTGAGATGCCATCGTGGGGTGGGGAATTGGGCAGTCTTAATTTTGACAATATTTATTACTACATCAAACCCACAGAGGAACAAGCAAAAGAATGGGAAGATGTGCCAGACGCTATCAAGGATACTTATGAGAAGTTAGGCATTCCCGAAGCTGAGCGGAAATATTTTGCTGGCGTGACTGCTCAATATGAGTCAGAGGTGGTTTATCACAACAACCAAGAAGAGCTTGAAAAGCAAGGCGTGATATTTTCAGATATGGATAGCGCAGTGCGCGAAAATCCTGAACTGGTGCGGAAATATTTTTCAAAGATTATCCCGCCAAACGACAATAAGTTTTCTGCCCTCAACTCGGCAGTTTGGTCGGGGGGAAGTTTCATTTATGTTCCGCCAGGTGTGAATGTCACCCTTCCGCTTCAAGCCTATTTTAGAATCAACGCTGAAAATATGGGGCAGTTTGAGCGAACCCTCATCATTGCTGATAAAGGTTCACAGGTTCACTATATTGAAGGGTGTTCGGCGCCTGTTTATACAACCGACTCACTCCATTCTGCTGTTGTTGAAATTGCAGTTGGAGAGGGTGCGCGGGTAACTTACACTACTATTCAAAATTGGTCTAACAATGTCTACAACTTGGTTACCAAGCGAGCCAGAGTGGAAGCAGAGGGGCATATGGAATGGATTGATGGAAACATCGGCAGCCAGCTCACGATGAAATATCCAGCTGTGGTTATGGTTGGGCCAAAGGCATCTGGAGAGGTGCTTTCGGTGGCATACGCTGGGGCAGGGCAGCATCAAGATACGGGAGCCAAAATGACTCATGCTGCACCTGAAACCACTTCAAAAATTGTTTCTAAATCAATTTCAAAAAATGGCGGGCGCACTAGCTATCGTGGGTTGGTTCGGGTTGAAGATGATGCCAAGAAATGTAAGAGCCATGTTCAGTGCGATGCTTTGATACTTGATGAAGATAGCATTTCTGATACATATCCATATATGGAGATAGGAACTGAAGATGCTGTGGTGGGGCATGAAGCCACTGTTTCAAAGTTGGCTGATGAGCAGTTGTTCTATTTGACAAGTCGTGGACTTTCTGAGGAGCAGGCGATGGGAATGCTGGTGAATGGATTCGTTGAGCCAGTTACTCGCACATTGCCGATGGAATATGCTGTCGAATGGAGCCGTCTGATTGAACTTCAGATGGAAGGTTCGGTTGGCTGATTATTATTATTTTGTTTGCGATTAGTTGTTTTTCATCATTATCCATTATTAAGGCATAGCAGGAGTTCGTTAGGAGTTCGCCAAGCCAATGTCAATGCGTCAAGATTGCAAACATTTTGAGAGCAAAACTCTTTTGAGCGGCGAGTCTTTGAGCAGTTGTGTTTTAAATCGTGCGCCTGATGCCCCGTTGCGTTGCCCAGAAAATTGTGAAAAATATGAACGTCGTCGCGTGAATGTAAATGTGAAATATCAAGATATTGCCAAAAGCGCAGCAGGTGATTCCGTTGTTCCAGATGCTTCTACATCATCATTGGATGACCCAGAGTTTTCGGATTTGATGTCTGATGTGGCAGATATTGTCAATAGTGCTGCTGATGATATTGTTCAAGAGGTTGAAGAAGAGAAGCGAAAGAATGCTCGCAAGGGGTGGCGAAAGGTTTTGCCTAAAAGGCGCAGTAAAAATAAAAGGGGCGCTGGCAAAAGGGGCGCTAAAAATCAAGGGGGCGCTGGCAAAAATCGCAAAAACAAACGGAACGGAAAAAACAAAAACGGTAAAAACGGCGAAAACGATAAGGGAAAAAGTTGAGCGCCGAATCGGGCTGGCTGAAGAAGGCGCAGCAAGCCGCACTTAACAAATTTGAACAGCTATCTTTGCCAACTGGAGATGATGAAGTTTGGCGTTATAGCAATATAGATGAGTTGGATTTGAAATCCTATTCGGTTATTTCAGATTTCTCAGTGGTTCAAGAGTTAGAG
>JAHRAM010000123.1 GCA_020027305.1 Acidimicrobiia bacterium
GAATCTTTACTGAGCTTCACGCAAGAAAAAAACTTGAAGAGCTAGAAGTGCTGAGCGCTGCAAAAGCAACAGTAATTCGTGATGGCACAAATCAGGCAACAGATATTTTGGCCCATATACTAGCGCCTATGCAATCAGAGAAACCTTAGATTTGTTGCTACGCACTTTTCCTCTTCGCACCTGTTCTGACAATAAATTTAAGCAGCACGAAAAGATGAAGCGCCCGTGTCTGCTGTTTCACATCCAAAAGTGTGCTGGGCCGTGCGCTGGCAAAATCAAGCCTGCCAAATATCAACACCTAGTGAAAGATTTTTCAAGTTTTCTTTCGGGCAACACTGAAGAGCCAGTGGAAAAGTTAGAAACCGAAATGGCGCAATATGTAAAAAAGCAAAATTATGAAATGGCTGCAAGAGTGCGCGACCAAATCGCCAACATCAATCGTGTGATGGAATCACAACTAATGGTGGGAACCCGCATGGAAGATTTTGATGTTATCGGCTGGGAAGACCAAGAGCTCGAAACCGCAGTGCAGGTTTTTTTCGTGAGGAAGGGTCGGGTGATGGGGCAACGTGGCTTTATCATGGATAAGCCTGAACCTCTTAATCAATCGGAATTGGCTGGGCGAGTGCTAGGGGGGATTTACTACACCAAGAATCCGCTTGGCGCACCTAAAAAAGTTTTTCTCCCAAACCTTCCATCAGACATAGAGCTATATGAACAGTGGTTAACAGAGCAGAGGGGAACGCCTGTTAGGATTTCAATTCCTCAACGGGGCGACAAACGTCAGCTGGCAGAAACCGTCACAAAAAATGCAGTTGAGTCGATGCTCCGCCACAGCCTAAAGCGAGCAACCGATTATAACAGCCGAGCCAGAGCTTTGAACGAGCTCAAAGATGATCTCAATCTGACAGAAGCTCCACTTCGAATTGAATGCTATGACACCAGCCACCTATCTGGCACTGACTATGTGGGGTCAATGGTAGTTTTAGAAGATGGCTTGCCAAAAAATCGCGACTACCGTAGATTTGTCTTAAAGGATGTAAAACAAAATGATGATTATGCAGCGATGTATGAACTTTTGACTCGCCGTTTTAGTCGCTATGTTGAAGCAGAAAGCAAAGTTGCTAAAAGCGGTAGCGCTGCACTAAAGAATTCTCCCAGCTCATTTTCTTATACTCCTGGTTTGCTTTTAATTGACGGTGGCAAAGGGCAGCTATCTGTGGCAATTCGCGTGCTAAAAGAATTTGGTCTCTATGAAAAAATCCCAGTAGCAGCGCTTGCAAAAGAATTGGAAGAGGTGTTTATACCGAAACAAAAAGAGAGCATAAAAATCAATAGGCAATCTGCTGCCCTTTACCTGCTTCAAACTATCCGTGATGAAAGCCATCGGGTAGCAGTATCTCACCATAGAAAACGAAGGAGCTCTTCAATGCTTGAATCATTTCTTGACGATATTTCAGGTCTTGGCCCAGCAAGAAAAAAGCGCCTTCTAAAAGAAATGAGAAACCTAAAAAACGTTAGGGAAGCAACTCTCAGCGACCTTCAAAAACTTAGTTGGCTGCCAGATGAAATTGCACTTGAAATTTATGAAAAAGCTCAATTGGGTAAAAGCGACAACTCCCCGAAAAGTAAATAGGAAATAAGCGCAAATCAAAAGACATTACAAAAAGAAAGAAACAAGAACATATAAAAAATTAATAAGTAAAAAAATAAGTAAAAATAAGCATCAAAAAGAAGACCAAAAATAAGTAGCAAAAAATAAGCGCAAAAATGAGACTAAAAAGAAGCATCAAAAATAAGACCAAAAATAAGTAAAAATAAGTAGCAAAAAGAAGTAGCAAAAATGAGCATCAAAAATAAGCGCAGCAAATAAGAAATAAACCTCAAAGGTAAAAGAGTTCATAAGCTCGCTACAAGCACAAGCACTAAGATTTGAATAGAGCCAAGAAAAACAAAGAGAGTCAAAAAAGGTAAAAGCAAAAAAGACAAGTAGAAAAGACAAGCAAAAAAAGAGAAAGCAAAAAGACAAGCAAAAAATATAACAATAAGAAAAATGACAAATAACAAAATAAAAGTTGCAATAAATGGGTTTGGGCGAATCGGAAGGAACTTCTTTCGTGCAGTTGTCGACAGTGAAAAAGACATTGAAGTAGTCGCTATAAATGACCTTGGTTCAGTTGAAGTTATGGCGCATTTGCTGGCAAATGATTCTGTGCTGGGGGCTTTTGAAAAATCGGTTGAAACATCAAGCAGCAAAACTGGCAATGAAATAGTCGTAGATGGAAATCCTATTCCTGTTTTAGCAGAGCGCGATCCTAAAAATCTCCCTTGGGAGAAAATGGGCGTAGACATCATTATTGAATCGACTGGATTTTTCACCGACCGAAAAACTGCTGGAGCTCACCTAGAAGCTGGCGCAAAACGGGTCATTATATCTGCCCCAGGAAAAGATGTAGATGCCACATTTGTGGTGGGAGTAAACGACAATACATTTGACAAAGATAAGCACTTCGTTGTTTCAAATGCATCTTGTACTACCAATTGTTTCGTGCCGATGGTGAAAGTTTTAGATGACGCCTTTGGTGTGGAGCAGGGCTTTATGACAACAGTTCATGCCTACACTGGCGACCAAGCGCTTGTGGATGGCCCGCATTCTGATTTGCGCCGAGCTAGAGCAGCTGCCATAAATATTGTGCCAACTTCAACTGGGGCAGCTCGGGCAACTTCATTGGTGCTTCAATCTATGGAAGGCAAGCTAGATGGCACAGCGCTCAGAGTTCCAATCCCTAATGGCTCGCTAACTGACTTCACGGCGATTTTGAAGAAGCCAGCAAGTGTAGAAAATATTAATGCTGCATTCAAAAGCGCAGCAAAAGATGGCGCATTAGCAAGTGTGCTTACATACTCTGATGCCCCATTGGTTTCATCTGATATTGTCGGCTCGCCGGCATCTTGCACATTTGACTCGCCGATGACGATGTCTATGGAAATGGGTGGGTCTATGGAAATAGGCGGGGAAGGAAATACTGGGGGAACTTTAGCAAAAGTGTTTGCTTGGTATGATAACGAATGGGGATATTCCAATCGTCTAGTGGACTTAATAACAATAATGGGGGGTTGATTTAAAACCCGTATGTTCAACTTGCCACAATTTTGCGATTTTGATTTAGCTGGCAAAGAAGTTCTGCTTAGGACAGATTTAAATGTTCCACTCCAAGGTGATGAGGTAACAGATGACTATCGCATAGTTCAAAGTTTGCCTACTATTCAAGCCCTCAAAAAACAGGGCGCAAAAATCACAGTTTGTGGGCATTTAGGTCGCCCCGACAATAAATTAAATACTGAATTAAGATACACAGAATATAGAGACGACACTCCTCCCGAGTTTTCTTTGGAACCAGCTCGTCAGCGACTAGTCGAATTGCTGGGTGAAGACATTCCAGTGATTGAAAACCTCCGCTTTTGGCCAGGAGAAACTGCTGGCATAGACACCACTGAAGGAAAAGCACTTTTAGAAAAACTCGTTGCGAAAAAAGATTTCTATATCAACGATGCATTTTCTGCCAGCCATCGTCAGCACACATCTATTGTTGGGCCGCCGACAAAACTATCATCGGCAGCTGGGTTGCTTCTCACAAAAGAGGTTGCGGTCTTAGAAAAGTTGTTAGAAAATGTTAAGCGCCCGTTTGTTGTGATTATGGGGGGCGCAAAAGTTTCAGACAAGTTGGGGTTGATTCATTCTTTGGCAAAACTTGCAGACGTTCTAGCTATTGGTGGGGCAATGGCATTTTCATTTCTTGTTGCAAAAGGAGCCACAATTGAAAGCTCATTGGTTGAACACGAACAACTTCCTGCTTTAGCTAGCTTGCTTAACACTGAACATGGCAAAAAAATACACTTGCCAACAGATTTCACGGCTGAAGAAAAAGCTGGTGAGGTTGTTCAAATCGGAACAAATGTGCCAGATGGGTTTCTCGCAAAAGACATAGGCCCTGGCACAGCTGCTGCTTATGCTGACTTAATCGATGGGGCAGGAACAGTATTTTGGAATGGGCCAATGGGCGTTTTTGAAGACGAACGATTTCAAGCTGGCACAAAAACATTAGCGGAAGCAATGGCACACTTAAACACACAATCAAATGCTTATACTGTTGTCGGAGGTGGCGATAGCGCTTCAGCCATTCGAGCCTTAAAACTAGAAGACCAAATCGACCACCTTTCAACTGGTGGGGGAGCCACCTTAGAATTCCTTGAGAAAGGAACTTTGCCAGGTATTGAGGCGCTGCGGAATTAAAAACAATTCCTACGAGCAGGCATTTAATTTATTTCACTTAATTTATTTAATGTCAAAATTAACTGCTTCAAAGAGTGGTCTGTCGTTTAAAAATTCCAGTTTCTGCACTTATACATTACAAGTTATATATATTACAAATTATTAAAAAATTCAGTTACTGCCTTGCAATTTAAAAATTCTGTTCTATAATTTTTAAAAACTAATGGGAAATTAATTTAGGGTTTGGATGGCGGGCAAGCCTATAAAGATTTCAGTCAAGATTAACTTTCCTTTTTTCTCTATCCAAACTTGCCC
>JAHRAM010000133.1 GCA_020027305.1 Acidimicrobiia bacterium
ATTTAGGCGAAGATTTAGAATTTTACAAAGTAGAGCTGACAGGAAAATTTCTTCCGTTAGTAGACCGTTCTGACATTGGGATATCAGATACTGTAGAGCTACAAGGCAACAACCCAAACATAATAGCTGCTAACAAAAGCTGGATAGAAGCAGATGGTTCTACGGCAATACTTTCACCTGAGTGGTCTGGTGGAAGCTATTCGTGTGGTTATAGAAGAGAGCCTAATGACGGAGCGAGGGATTTATCTGTAAGAGCTACTTCTTATCAGTCACAAAGATATTTAACAGATGTATCAAGAAGCATAGTAGGTGCTGGTGCTAATAAAAATTATACGATATTTATTACGAGCTGCAATGCCGTTTATAGGAGACTTATAGATGGCGGAAGCTATTGTCCACTTTTGCACTTTGAACCTTCTCTTAGGTTCTCTATTAATGGTATCCCCAAATTAACGTGGCAACTGCAATCATATTGCACTCTTAACGGGGGACGGATTGCTGCTCCTGCGGTATCCTATATTTCGGGAAGAAGAACCCCTGAACCTGTTGTTTGTATAGTAGCCCCAAAAGATTATAATCGAACTTGCTCAGCTTCTGGGCTTGGGTTGATCGATTCTAGCAACAATATGCCCTTATTTTCCGTGAGTGGAACTGTTGAGCGATGTGAAATAAAATTAGTAAGTAGTGAGTGGTCGACAACTGACATTGAAGAGTTTGAGAGTGACATATCTTCTTTTATAGGTGATTGGAACAGAGTTGCCATGTTTGGCAAGGGCAAAGCAAATGCCATGGAAAAGATTCTCAAAAGCGGCGTCAGCCCAGCACGATTTGACAATTATACCGCTCTACCTAAACTTGCTTATACCAATCGCACTGTTTGCCCTAAGTGGCGTGATGGAACAACAAAAATTTCTGGAACTCGAAGTGTGGCTAATCGTCAATGCGTATACAACATAAGTTCTGCTACTGAAGCATATTGTGCTAACTTAGGGCTTAAGTTAAAGACCTTAAACACATCTTGTATGTATGGGGTTGCCTCTTCGTGTTTTGAAGGTTCGCCGCGCCGAGGTGGGCATGGTAGCTCTCTTATGTCTAGCTGTATTGTTGCCGACCCACAAGCTAGCAGGGAAAACTGTCAAGCCAGAGGATATTATCTTTCCTCTAGGAACAGGTCGTGTAGTTATACTGTTTCTGAACGATCGCCTTATGGGTGCATAGCACCATATAGAGGTTACAAAACATATAGAGTTGACAGAGCAACTGGCAAGGCATCATGTGCTGAAGCAATTGGAGTTGTCTCAGGACAATGGGATTTTGTTTGTTCGGGCTGGGCAAGCACAAGTTCAACAATGTATGACCATGACAATGACGATAGCAATAATGACGGCATCAAAGACGGTTCCACAACAAATGAGGTTGCTACTGCTAAAGTGGCAGATGACGATAGTAGCGTTTATGCTTATTATGATTCAACCACAGACACATACCGTTGCTCTTTTAAAAACATGCATACAAATAGTGCAAGAGAATGTTTAAGCTTTGGCTATCAACCAGGTACTATCAGTCAAGAATGCGAGCTTGTAGGTAAAAGAACGTACTACTCTTTTCAAATTTTTTATCCATCCTGTGCTATTATGAGAGCAACTCCATATTACACTAGTCAAGAACAACTATTTTCGATAACTAGTTTAGATATTGCTCTTTATTCAAATAAGCCAATTTTTCTATATAATGACAGCGAAGTTATCCCAAATATAGATAATCGATTGTCCCGATACTACAGCGCAATTATTGTGCCTTCCTTAAAGTCACTAGGAAGCGGTCAGTTGCCATCTCAATTTCCAACTGGCAATGTTTCACTAGTGGAACCATTCAAAACTACAATTTTCGGTAAAGCTCAACAAAACTATGGGAGGAAACCCGATGCATTTAACAATTGTGATAACTATAAACAGTTTTACCACCCAATACATATTGAAAAATCATCTTCAACTACTGAAACATATACAGTTGGCTATAACGACCAAGATAAGACTTTAGTTTGTGGAACAACTTCACAAAACTTTTGGGAACCAAGATATTATTTGGATGTAATAACAACAGGCACAACATACTCTGGAAATTATTGTGCTAGCACCACGACAGCTTGCCCCACACAACCTACTGGCTCAAAGCTATATAGAGAATGTCAACTTGTTGGAACAGATACAGCATTTACTAGGCCTTCTGAAGTTTCTGATTCATCTTTCAACTTTCAAAATAGCAATATTAACCACCCAATCAATACTTACGTTAAAGAATGTGAAGATTTAGGTTATTCTGGCGGAACTGAAAAACTATATGACTACAAAATCCGTAGTGGAAAAATTCTTCCAGCATTTGATGACTACTGGCGTGCATCTAACCCAGTAGGTTTATATAACAGATATTGGCTAGGAGGAGCTACTGGCGGAGGGTTTCAGTTTTCAGACCATACCCCTAACCCTGTTTCAACTACAGAAATATCGTCTTCTACTTGGGTTAGGTCAGATGCTCCGTCAGAAAATTTCCATCTTCAAGAAGATACTGGGCTTCAGTGGACTCGCTATGGAATGACAGAGATGTTGAACTATATTCACACGAAAACTCTTGCTCTTTCGCAGGGCTCCCCTGTTTTACGATTTTCAAATAGTGACAATTTCAATCAAAGAACCCAAAGCTCTATAGCTGGTACTTACCTTTCAGATGGAGACTGGGCAGCTTCTCGTGGCGGAACTAGCTCAAACTTGACTCACTATGCCCCTTATGCTGAGCTAAATTGTGAGTTTAGAGTTCCAGAAACAGCATCCTCAGAAGTTCAAGGGTTCTTTAGGGCTTGTCAATCACTAAGCGCATATTTTCCAGTTAGGTTTAGCTATCACAAACCTATTGAAGTAAGAGATTTCACTGTTGAAAGCATTACATTTCCCACAGACGGAACATTGCCAACAGATGACAACTTTGGACACTGGCGAAAAGCACTTGTGGATGATGCTACTAAAGATCCAGCTTTGATTAAATATGGTGATGCTAGGTATAACCCACCAACTTATTTCCACTTAACTACCAATAGAAACAATGGCTATTTCTATTGTGAAGCAAACC
>JAHRAM010000155.1 GCA_020027305.1 Acidimicrobiia bacterium
AGCAAAATCTGACACAACAAAATCAAGTGATAAAACAATGCCTAACGAAGCAATACATGAAAAGACAATGCCAAACGACAAAACATCGGGCGCCACAACAATTGCTAGCAGGTTGCTGGCTAATGCCTTAGAGACAGAAGCCCTAAAAGCTTCTTACTCATCCAAACCCCCACCTTCAAAACCTAACAAAGACGGAGATGGCTTTTCTGCCCTTCCTAAAATGTTTAATTCCTCTCGTTATATCAGCGATGAAGAAATATCATCTCCATACCGTGACTATTCAAATGAGTTAGACAATATCGTTGGGGTTTGGGTAGCAGAGGATGAGGAAAACAAAAAAAGTAGTGAAGGGAGAAAGCAATATGGCGCAAGCGATTGATATTACATCCCCAATAAAATCTTACGACTTGAGCCGTACTGCCTTTGAAGCTCTAAAGTTGGCTATCCCAGATGAAGCTACTGGTAAAGCTATTGATTCTGATGCCCCGCTTATGCACCTCAAAAATTTGCGAAAATTGAGTCAGGCATGCATTAAAGAAATACAGAGGCAAAGAGGCAAGGCAGTCATTGTTGTCAATTCTAGGATTAGCAATCCAATAGCGGATAGCTCCACAGAATTGCTGGAGTTGCTTTTGGAAAGGGAACACTCCAATGTAGACATAATTTTAACGACCAATGGGGGGCTGCCCAATTCTGCACTTTATATTGTTCTCCAATGCAAAGAAAGGTTTCAGAATTTTTCGGTGATAATCCCACGGCGCGCAAAGAGTGCGGGAACTTTGCTAGCGCTAGGGGCTAGCGAAATTATGATGGGGGTCGAATCAGAGCTAGGGCCGATTGATCCTCAAATTGTTACTAATGTAAAAGGCTCTGGAAAACCAAAACTCATCCCAGCTTTATCGCTAAAAAAAGCATTAGAGTTGATAGATGAAAAGACGGCCAATGGGAGGGATAGAAATGCTTTACAAAAGTTCTTACCTATTTTGTCAAGCCTAGATTTGGTAACTCTTGGGGAGTATCAAATAATCATTGATGGTGTGAGGAGCGAGGCTAAGCGATTGCTATCTATTGGTGGGATAGATGACGAAAATATCAGAGAAAAAATTTTGCATGATTTGCTTTCCAAGTCTCAAATGCATTCTAAAGTTATTAGCTATGAAAATGCGAGCGAGATTGGATTGAACATTTTTAACCCTAAGAATAAGAATTGGGATGTCAAACTTTGGGCGGTAATAAGAAATTTATATTTCATTCATCAGAACTTAATAAAATTTTCTAAGATTTCTAACTTGGTTGAGAGCGCAACTGGGGTGCTTGAAATTGAGGGCGTTCAAATATTGACTCAGGAATAGTTGAGAGTTGATGCTTGATACTTGATGGTTGGGAATTGGGGTTGGGAACTGGGGCGGTGTTGAAACTGAAATGTGAACGTTTCAGATTTGTCAAAAATTTGTCAAAATGAAGTAAGACGACAGCAAAATATATGATGTAGTTGTTTCAGGTTTGTCAAAAATGAAGCAGAGGCTTAGGCGGAGCTGCTATAAAAACTGGTGGTCGGGCCCGGGATCGATCCGGGGACCTTCCGCTTTTCAGGCGGACGCTCTACCGACTGAGCTACCCGACCAGCGCGGTCCTGACGGGATTTGAACCCGCGACCTCCGCCTTGACAGGGCGGCGTGCACTCCAGGCTGCACCACAGGACCTTATTTTTTATTTACTGTATTTATTCGCTTGTCTATGTTTTATATTTTATGTTGTTGTACCCCCAACGGGATTTGAACCCGTGTTGCCGCCTTGAAAGGGCGGTGTCCTAGGCCTCTAGACGATGGGGGCATCCTTTCTAAATGTTAGCTTGACTTGCGGGTATTTTGACAGGTTTTTATGACTTTAGAGAGTGTATTTTTTTGGGTGGGCGGGATTGTTGAAAGATTTCAAGGTAGAAATAAATCATTGCTGACCAGAGCAGGGTAGCCCCCGCTATGTGAAATCCCACTAGCAGCGCTGGTACATCGCTGAAATATTGTAGGTAGCCAAGAGCGCCTTGTGAAAGGGCTATGACCAAAAGCGGTGTGCCCCTCTTTTTGATTTCTTGCCCTTTAATTTTTGGTTGCTCGATTTCTTGGGGCGCATTACTTTCGCTAAATATATTTTTGTGGAATTTATAAAGGAGCGCCCAGCCCACAAGAAACAGCCCGATTAGAGAAATCACTAATCCTGCATGTATTCTTGCCAAGTTTGAAATGTCTAGGGCAAACCGCTTGACTTCATCATCTTTACTTCCGCCGCTGTGTGGCCCAGCACCTGTAAGGATGGTTCCAGTCACGATGACTGCTGCTGAAACTGCCAGCGCCAAGTGGGTCAGCCAAAAAATGACATTATTAATTGTGCTGTTATTGCTGTCATTAATTGTGTTGCTGATTGTTGAGCCAGTGCTTGTTAGGTTGCTGCTGGTTGGGTCATTACTTTCTGAAGATGAACTTTCTGTGGGTGAGTTATCGCTGTCTGCCAAAGATGGGGCTGTTGGTGAAGGTTGTCCAAAGGGTTGCTTAGAAAATATAATGTGCGGTGGTGCAAAATCACGGCGTTTAGCACCAGCACCATTGAAACCAAAAAGTGCAACATAACGGTGTGTGGGGCAAGGTGGCTGCTCACAACCACAGCTCCAATAATAACTTGTGCTAAAACTCCTATCACTAGCCCAACCGACCACCAGATTAATTCTTTCTTTTGTCGCCAACTTATTTGCATCTGATTTGTTTTTGGTGTGTCTATTGCCCCAACTATTTTTTCTTCAGTTAGTTTTCCTTTTCTCACTTTGCCTTTTTCTGCCCTATTTTTTCTGACAGGCGAAATGTCTAAAAATATTGCACCCAGCACTGCCAAGATAACCGCCAAAGAAGTCAGCCCAGTTATAACACGATTGATGAATTCCACCAGAGCATGATACTCAAGGTCTGCTACCAGTTGCCCTTCTTCACAATTCGGCCAGTCGGGGCATCCCAAGCCTGAGCTGGTCAAGCGAACTGTTCCGCCCGTGATGATGATTGCGACAAGTGCCACAAGGGCGGCGAACACAATCTTTTTATATGTCGGCAGGCTTATTCGCATCAATTTTATTTTAAGTGCTTAAGGAACTTTATCTTAAAGTGTTTAATGCTTTCATGAAACATTTTTCAATCTCTTCAGTTTTTAGCATTTCCATTCTTTAACATTCCCATTTTTTTTGACACACACAAACCTATCCAAGCTCATCCAACTCATCTAACTCATCTAAAGCCTTTCCAACCCTTTTTAAATGCCAAAATTTGCTAATTTATATTTAGCATCTGTATTTCGCATTTATATGTCTCAATGGTTCACACAGCTTTAAAGTTAATTCCAAAGACAACCTCTGTGTCGCTATCTAAGTTGCGCGCTTACATCGTTCTAACAAAGCCCCGCATCATTGAGCTTTTGCTAGTCACCACCGTTCCGACAATGTTTGTGGCAGCAGGGGGGGTTCCTTCCATTTGGCTTATGGTGGCAACGGTCATCGGTGGAACTCTGGCAGCTGCTGGGGCAAACACCTTCAACATGGTTATTGACCGAGATATTGATCGCTTGATGGAGCGAACAAAAAACCGCCCGCTAGCAACTGGTGAAATCAGCGCTAAGGCAGCCATCATATTTGCCAGCCTGTTAGAGGTAGGGGCATTTTTCTGGCTCTGGGGGTTCACAAACCTTCTAGCAGCAGGGCTGGCTGTTTCAGCAACGGCGTTCTACATTTTCATATATTCACTCTGGCTCAAGCGAACATCTGAGCAAAACATCGTCATCGGTGGAGCTGCTGGGGCAGTGCCAGTTTTGGTGGGGTGGGCAGCAGTCACTGGAAGCCTAAGCTGGGCGCCAGTGATTTTATTTGCCATTATATTTGTTTGGACTCCACCGCATTTTTGGGCATTGGCGATTCGCTACCGTGAAGATTATGCGGCCGCATCGGTTCCAATGATGCCAGTGGTTCGCACATTCAAATGGGTGAGCTTCCAGATTTTGATTTACACATTCTTGCTGGTGGCGCTCTCAATTGTGTTTGCGCCAGTTGCAAATATGGGGATAGTTTACATTTCGGCTGCCGTCGCCCTTGGTGCAGTGTTCATATATATGGCAATCGCGCTTATCAAACGTGCTACCGCCAAAAAGGCAATGGCTCTGTTTCAATATTCAATCACCTATGTAGCAGTTTTGTTTATGGTTATGGCAATTGACCAGGTGGTGGTGGGAACATGAGTGACACCAAAGATATAGAAGATACAGATATGAAAGTCGCAGAAAGCAACAATGCTGAAACAGAAACTGCTGAAACAGAAACTGCTGAGGTTGACACTGCAGAAGCTGACAAAACCAATTTAGACAATGAAACCAATTTGACTGACGGCGGCGACTCAGTAGAGGGTGGCTTAGTAGAAGGCGACTCATTAGAGGGCGACTCATTAGAAATTGTCGAACCAACGCAAAACAGTGACTTATCTGAAAATATCCCGGCCATAATTGGAAGTTCTGACCACAGATTTTTAGGGCGACTTTGGATGGGGTCGGCGGCACTCATCGGGCTTTCCGCTCTTTCAGCTGGGGTAGTTCTAGCCTTTGCTCAAAGAAATGAAACCTTAATTTCACCAAGTAGCCACACCGCATTTTTATCCACATATAAAGTCGGGATGCTGTTTCTATTTCTAGTGCCACTAATAATCGGTCTTGCTACATATATTGTTCCCCGCCAAATCGGAGCCACTTCATTGGTGTTTCCCCGAGCAGGGCTTTTGTCGTTTTGGGCGTGGCTGGCGGGCGCCACACTATTTATAGTTGCATTTGGAATTGATGGGGGTCTTGCCCCAGGTGCTGAAAAAGCAGTGGAGCTTTCAGTGCTGGCATTTATGTTGATAATCATCGCCATCCTCACAGCAACTCTAAACCTAGTTTCTACCATTATTGCTAGCCGAGTTCCAAACATGTCTCTCTGGCAGGTGCCGTTTTTCTCGTGGTCGATTTTCACAGCAGGTTCAGTTTGGCTGCTTAGCTTGCCAGTTCTATTCGCCAACCTAATGACAATGTGGGTTGACCTGCGCGGCACAACCGCCATATCTTACGGGGAAGCAGACAATCTCTACAACCAAGTTGAGTGGGTTTTTGACCAACCGCAAATATTCATTTTCGCCCTACCGATTTTGGGAATTTTCGCAGACATCACAATCGCCACCCACAAAAAACGTCTCACCCAAGCAAAACTATTTGCCAATAAAAAGCGAATTAACCGATATGAATTATTCCAGCTCCTAATCGCTACCATCGCCATTTTGAGTTTTGGCGCCTATGCTCAAGAGTTCTTTGCTCCAAATGTTTCAGAGACTCCTGTCTATGTGTTGGGAATGATAATTCTGTTTTTGATGTGCCTAGGATTTTTTGGGTTGTTGGTGCAGCACGGAACAAAGTCAGCAGGAGGAATTCAAAATTTGAATGCACCGTTGGTGCTGGCAACTTTTTCAATGCTTGCTTTCATTCTGGCGCTAGGGGTTGGGGTGATTCGAGTGTTGGGCAACCTATTTCATTTTTTGACAAACTTTGCCACCGACCGCGAAAACTATCAAACCAATATTCGCGACATAATTGACCCACTCATTGACTTGAAGGGAACAGTTATTTCAAATGCAGTTTTTCACCTAGTTATTGTTGCGGGAATTGTCGGAGTGCTTGCTGGCATTTATTATTGGGCGCCGAAAATCTTAGGCAAGCAAATCAAGGCACTCAAGGGTTTGTCGCTCATTGGGGTTGCCCTTCTAGCACTTGGGGGGGCGACCCTCTGGGCACTTGGTGATGTTATCAGCGGGTTTTTGGGTTTCCCTGAAAACCCATTAGAGCTTAACAACATCAACGTTACAACAGGAATGCAACATGCCGCCACTTTAAATATCATTGGAGCATTTATGGTTGGCGCTGCTACGTTGATAGCTGTGTTAGAAATCGCACGGGTAGCGAAAAAGAAGCAAGAGGCTGTGATTGAAAATCCGTGGAATGCTCCAACTCTAGAATGGGCTGAAGATGACATTCCAACCCCTGTCACAAACGCCTATCCATTATGGGAACAGGATAAATAAAAAATGAGTAGCGAAGCAAACGGAACCCCACAATATCTAGTAGCTCCGCCAGCACGGGCGCGAAATACCCTTGTTGGCACTAGCTTTGCTTCTGCTCTAGTGCTGATGTATTTTGGTGCATTGATTGCTATCTACCTTTCTGAACGCGCTGATGTGTTGAGGTCGGGGGGAACGTGGATTCCCAGCGGAACCTCAATAATGCTTGCTGCCCCCAGTGTAGTGCTTTGGACCTTGCTATTTTCAATCGGCACCATTCAGTGGGCGGTTTATTCAACTGCCAGAAACGACCGCCGCCACCTGTTACTGGCACTCGGCCTCACCGCCTTGTTTGGCGTTGCCGTCATCAACCAGTTCTTTTTCATGTTTCGCCAAATGGCACTAGAAATAGATGGCGGTTCAAAGATGGCTCCCCTGACTTACACAATCTTGGGAAGTTTTTTGGCGGCGGTAGTAGCAGCCCTAATCTTCCTTCTAGTGGCGGGCATTAGAAGTTTGAGTGGGGAAACTACCAAACCCAACACACCCTTGATAGTATCGGCGGCGTTCTATTGGGATTCCCTCGTGCTGATTTATTTCATCATCTGGCTAGCGATTTTTGTAACCAAATAAAAGATAGAGGCAGTGAGACAAAAGAGACAAGAAAGACAAGAGACAAGCAACAGGCGAGACAAAAGAAACAAAAACAAGCGAGATAAGAGAGATATAGGAAAATATAGATAGCGATGTTCACACTGGGATTTAGAGTATTTGCCCTCTTCAGCGTTGTTGCTGTTGCCAGCGCCATCATATATGGAATAGCAACTGGCGACACTGGCGGAAAAGATTATTTTGGCGTCGTTGACTTAGAAGCCATTAAGGGAGTCTTTTCGCTGGGCTGGCAAGGCGGAGTTGGTGAGCATCTAGGCTATGTGATTTTTGTATTCCTAGCATTTGCGACATTGGCGCTCGGAGTTATTTTGATAAAGTTCAGGGATGCCTCACCTACAAAGCTGGCAGATTTGGCAGAACAAGAGTCAGCACCCGAAGCAACAACAACTGCTGTGCGGAATTTTTGGCCGCTCATTACGGTGGCAGGCGTGGCAGTTTCTATTGTCGGGCTAATCACAAATGCTTCAGTTGTGGTTACCGGAATCATACTTTCTGCTGTGGCAGGGTTGGAATGGGCAATCTTTGCTTGGTCTGAGAGGCTAACTGCTGACCCTGTCACAAACCGCCAAATTAGAAATCGTCTTATGGCGCCTATTGAAATTCCAGTATTAGGTGCTGCTGCCATTGCCATACTCGCTCTTGGGGCATCTCGAGTTTTCCTAGCTGTATCAGAGCTCAATGCTGTTTGGGTTGGCACTGGCATCTCTGTGATTATATTTTTAGGGGCTGTATTTCTTGCCTCAAAGCCAAAGATTTCACAGCGGGCAATAAGTGCTATTCTAGTTGTGTTGGCTGTGGCAGTCATAGCGATTGGAATTGTGTCAGCAGCAGTGGGAACCAGAGATATTCACCACGAGCCAGCTGGGCAAGTTGGACATGGAGCAAGCGGAGAAGAGGCGACATCTCGTGAAACTGGCATACAAGTTGGAAGCGAATCAGCAGGTGGTGAAAATGAGCATGGCAGTAGCGGAGAAACCAGCGAGGGGCATGAGTAAGAACGTGAGCAAGATATGAGTAATGTGAGAAGCAAAAATATGAGTAACAAGAATTTAGGCAGCAAGAAAAAGCGAGCTATGTTTTGGCTGGCGATTCCAGGCGTTGCCAGCTTAGTCATTTTCTTATCCAGCTGTAATCACAATCGCCCGCTTAACACATTAACAAGTGATGCCAGCCCTGATGCCAAGAAAATAAACGACTTATTCTTTGTGGTGCTTGGAATCGCCACCGTGGTTGGGGTTTTGGTTTTGGGCGCCATTGTCTATATGATTTGGCGTTTTAGAAATCGCGAAAAGAACAATCCTTATGACCCAGATAACCCAAACCTAGCTTTGCTTGAAGCTGAAGCTCTGCCCGAACAAACACACGGCAACCTCCGCCTAGAAATCGCTTGGACAATCATCCCCGCCCTAATACTTTTGGTGGTTGCCATCTTCACCCTTTTTGCCATTTTCGAACAACACAGATCAACGGCAGCAGATGACCAGCTGAAAGTTGATGTGGTGGGGCAGCAGTGGTGGTGGGAATTCCAATACCACATTGATGGCGACCGCTCAACCCCTCCTGATTTTGTTTCTGCAAATGAGTTGGTGATTCCCACAGGGCAACAAATTCCCCTAGAGGTTTCAGCAAGAGATGTAATACATGCTTTTTGGATTCCCCGCCTGAACGGAAAGATTGATGCCGTGCCAGGGCGTGAGCATGCTTGGAGAATTGAGGCAAGCAAGCCTGGAACCTACAAAGGGCAGTGCACTGAGTTTTGTGGGCTGTCTCATGGGTTTATGAAGATGGAAGTTCGCGCGCTTGAAACTTCAGATTGGGCATCGTGGGCAAGAAACCAGATGAGGTCGGCTGCTGTGCTTAGTGCAGACGACCCCAACTATGAGGGGCAAGAATTGTTTATAACTAATTGTGCTAGGTGCCATTCTATTTCGGGTGTGACTGATACAAATGCCGACAACGAAGTTGACACTTGGGAGATTTATGATGGGGATGGAAAAATCCATGACCAGCTCATTTCAGGCTCAGCTCCAAACTTGACGCACTTTGCTTCACGCACCACTTACGCTGGCTCAATTTTTGACACTTATTTAAGTGAAGTTCGCATTGAGGATTATCTAAGGTTGTCGCTAACAGAAGCTAGTGCCACAAGTGTTGGTGAAGGTGTTGGTGATGAAGTCGCTCCAAATATTTTTGAACCCACCCCCGACATTCGTGGCCTAAGGCGCTGGATTTTCAACGCTCCAGCTGAAAAGCCAGCTGCTGCTTCAGAGAGCCGAGGCATGCCAGCCTTCCCCAACCTCACCACCGACCAAGTCAATTCAGTGATTGATTACCTATTAACCCTAAAGTAATAGAGGAAGCAATAAAATGACCGATACAGAAATTACTGAAACAACCGAGTTGGTTCCAGCAGAGGCAGGTTCAAGCGGGGTGGCTGTTGCTGAAGCTCCGAAAGCTCCCCAGAAAGAGACCCGCCCGCTTGGCATTCTAACTCGCCCATCTGGAAGCAAGGGGTGGACTAGCTGGCTTTTCACAGTCGACCACAAACGCATCGGCATTATGTATGGGGCAGCAGCTATGATATTTCTTGTTGCAGGTGGGGTAGAGGCATTGCTTATCCGCATTCAGTTGGCACAGCCTGGCTCTACATTTTTGCCAGCCGATGTTTACAACCAGATTTTCACAATGCACGGGGTGACGATGATTTTCTTGGTGATTATGCCGCTGGCTGCAGCTTTTGCCAATTATCTCATCCACTCCTGTAAAGCTGGCAGCCGAAGAACTA
>JAHRAM010000161.1 GCA_020027305.1 Acidimicrobiia bacterium
TTGATACTGCTGACGTTAATGATTGCACCAAAGCTGAAAATCTTTTAATGCAAGCTCAAAGTTTCGAAAAAGTAGGCATGGCCGACTATCTAGGCCAGATAAAAATCGGCCCCAAAAAAATCTTGCTAGATGATTTTGCCTTGCCCTCATTTGATGATTTATCTGAGTTGGTTAGCGAAACTCACAAACAAAATAGGTCAGTGGCAGTTCATTCTGTGACAGAGGCTTCACTAGCATTCTTGGTTGCAGTTTTTCACTCTGTTGGAAGTCGAGATGGTGACAGGGTTGAACATGCCAGCATGGCGTCTCCCGATTTGCTTTCAGCGCTAGCAAAACTGAGGGTTCGTGTGGTCACTCAACCCAATTTTATTTTTGAAAGAGGCGATACATATTTAGCAGAAATTCCTTCTGCTGAAATAAAAAACCTATACAGGTGTAAGGGTTGGCTTGAGGCAGGTGTGAATTTAGCTGGCGGAACAGATGCTCCGTTTGGAAGCGCTAATCCGTGGGTCTCCATCTGGGCTGCTATGAACAGAAAAACTCAGGATGGAAAAACAATTTCACCAGATGAGCAACTTGATTTTGAGCAGGCGCTGAACCTCTTTTTATCTGAAGCAGATGATCCAGGCGGCAAACCTCGCCAAATTAAAGTTGGCCAGCCAGCCAGCTTGTGTGTTTTGAACGCTCCTATTTCTAAAGTCATAGAGCAACAGCTTGACAACCCAGTAGAAAAATTTATTTACAAATCTTTTGGCACATCTTTTATTTAAGGCTAAATTTAATAATATGAAATTCGGATTAATCCCTCCCTATAGAGCAAGCATCACCCACGACTCTGAATTTATGTCGGCGCTTGCCATAGAAGCAGATGAGCTGGGCTTTGAATCTATCTATGCTGTTGAGCATGCCATTGTGGCAAGCGATTACGAGAAAAAATATCCTTATGATGGTTCTGGGGAAATGGCACTTGCTGAAGATTGTAGTATTCCTGACCCGCTTGACCTTTTGGGGCATCTTGGGGCAAAGACAAAAAACCTTTACCTTGCCACAGGAATTTTAGTTGCCCCCAATCACCATCCAGTTCCGCTTGCCAAAAGGTGTGCCACCATTTCTATTTTGACTGGCGGGCGATTACGACTTGGGGTGGGGGTTGGCTGGATGAAAGAAGAGTTAGAAGCATGTGGAGTTCCATTTGAAACTAGAGGCAAACGGCTAGATGAAATGATTGAGGTGATGAGAAAGCTCTGGGCAGATGGGGTGACAGAACATTCGGGGGAGTTCTTTAATTTTGGAAAAGTCAACAGCTATCCCAAGCCAGTTGGTGGGTCTGTTCCTATTCACATTGGGGGGCATAGCAAGGCAGCTATAAAAAGAGCAGGTCGTTTAGGTGATGGGATACAGCCTTTAGGTTTAGCAGGCGATGATTTAACCGATGCCTTGAACTTGATGCGAAAAACGGCAGAAGAAGCAGGCAGAGACCCTTCAAGCATTGAGCTTACATTGGGGAATGGGCTTACAGTTTTTGATGAAGCTGCCCTTGAGCATGCTGTCGCTGTTGGTGCAGATCGTGTGGCGCTTGGAACTGGCACTTCAGATATGAACAAACTTTCAGACCAATTGAAAGAGTTTGCTTCTAAATTTATAAATTAGAAGCCACAAAATCTAAACAAGCACAGAGAGCTTCAACATCTTCAACATCTCTTGAAGGAAAAAGCCCAAAGCGAAGCAGGTTATAGTTGAGCTTTCGATAGGGATTTACATCAACGATGCCATTTTGTTCAAAAATCTCAATCACATCGTTAGATTGAATTTTGTTATCTAAAATTATGGTGGCAGTTATAGGGCTTCTTTCTTTTTCTTCTTTCACAAATGGGTTTGCCCAATCTGATTTTTCAGCCCAATCATATAAATAGTCGCTGGCGGCTTTAGAGCGATTGACTGCCCAACTCAGCCCGCCGTTTTCAAGCACCCTTTCAACATATTGCACTGCTAGATATATTGTGGCAATGGCAGGGGTGTTTAAGATTTGTTGTTTCAGGGAATTTTCGTGTGCCAGATGTAGATTAAGTGCTACTGGGCACCATCTAGCATTATGAAGTTCTTCAAATCTTTTTAGTGCTGGCTTAGAGCAGCATGCCACCCAAAGCCCTCCATCAGCTGCAAAACTTTTTTGGAGGCTGAAATAATAAATGTCGGCTTGGTCGGCACTCCAGTTCATGGCACCAGCAGCAGAGGTTGCATCAACTCCCACTAAAGCATCGGTATTATCTGGGCGAATAATTTCAGCAGCAACCCCAGTGGAAGTTTCATTTTGGGTGAAGGCATAGAAATCAACATTTTCATTTGTGACTGGCACAGGGCAAGTTCCAAGCTCGCTTTCAATGATGTCGGGGTTGTCTAAGTGAGGAGTGTTTGCCACAGCATCAGCAAACCGCTTGGAAAATTCACCAAAGCAGAGATGCTGGCTTTGTTCTTTTATGGCACCAAACGTGAAAGCATCCCATAAAAATGTCGTTCCACCATTTCCTAGCAAAATTTCCCAGTCAGTCGGCAGGTTGAAAAGCTCTTTACAGCCATTTTGTAATCGGGCAACGAGGCTTTTCACATTTGTCTTTCGGTGAGAATTCCCCATGTATTTCTCAGCTTCAGCCAACAGGTTCTCAAGCGATGCTTTCGGAACCATTGATGGACCGCTTCCAAACCGTCCATCGCTTGGCAGTAAGTCTTTTGGAATTTCTAGTTTTGCTTTATCGGTTGTCACTTATATCTGTTTTTGGTTTATATTTGACAATGAACAAAAATGCTCACCTAAAAAGAATATAGCTTATATAGATGTGAGTTGCCCTGACTTTATATTCATCTTTCTCATTTTTCCCCTAAAAATTTTTGCGGTATTAAATCCTAAGACCCGTTTATTTTCAGAAATGTTTAAAAGATTAAATTAAAGTTAAAGAGCAAGCAAAAAATAAACAAGCAAATAAATAAATATCAAATAAGCAAGAAATAAACAAACAAACAAGCAAGGCAACTAGCAAGAGATTAGAAACAAAGACATAAGCAAGCAAAAAAATGACAAAACCAGAAAAGGAACTATCTGAAAAAGTTCAAGCTGTTGGGCCTTCAGCGACTATGGCGATTACAAATCGTGCTAGAGAGCTTAGGGCTAAAGGGGAATCCGTCATTTCTTTTGGGGCGGGCGAGCCAGACTTTCCGACTCCACCCCACATTGTAGAAGCAGCTGCTAAGGCCTGTAGTGATATTTCAACACACAAATATTCACCAGCTGCTGGGTTGCCTGAACTGAGAGCTGCTGTTGCGGAAAAAACTAAACGTGATTCTGGGTTAGAAGTTGCACCTGAGCAGGTGGTCATAACTTGTGGCGGCAAGCACGCCGTCTACAATTCTTTTCAGCTCTTGGTCAATCCTGGCGATGAAGTTATAATCGTGGCGCCTTATTGGACTACTTACCCAGAAGCTGTCATTCTAGCTGGCGGAGTTCCAAAGATTGTTTATCGCAAGCCAGAAAATGACTTTCTAGTGACTGTGGAAGAGCTTGAAGCAATCCGCTCAGAAAAAACTGTTGCCTTAGTTTTTGTTTCACCATGTAATCCAACAGGGGTTGTTTACCCAAAAGAAGCAATGGTTGCTATCGGGCAGTGGGCAGCCAAGCACGGAATATGGGTCATAACCGATGAAATCTATGAGCATATAATTTATGAGGGCAGCGAGCATCATTCTCTGCCAGTTGTTGCGCCAGAGGTATTTGAGCGGTGCATTGTGGTGAATGGTGTGGCAAAGACTTATGCGATGACAGGGTGGAGAATTGGGTGGCTCATTTCTTCGCCTGAAGTTGCAAAGGCTGCCTCAATTATTCAATCTCACCAGACCTCTAACATTTCAAATGTTTCACAGGTGGCAGCCCTAGCTGCTGTTTCAGGGCCACTTGATGCAGCAGTTGAAATGAGAGAGGCATTTGCCCGCCGCCGCCTGAAGATGCATGAAATGCTAAATCAAATAGAAGGTGTGTCGGCTGCCAAACCTCAAGGTGCGTTTTATTGTTTTGCTTCTTTTGAGGAGCGATTGAAATCTCCTGTAGGTGGAAAAATGTTGAGCGGAAGTGCTGAGTTGTCAGAAGTTGTCATTGATGAAGCAAAGGTGGCGCTGGTTCCAGGTGAAGCCTTTGGGGCGTCAGGGTATTGTCGCTTGTCGTTTGCTTTGGGCGATGACGATTTGGTAGAAGGAATTACCCGTTTAGGAAATTTCTTAAACGATTGAATTTCAATACATGATTTCTTCAAGCAAGCAATTTTTAGTTTCTCAATTTAAACTAGGTTCTTAAAGATTTGAGACAGCCCGATTCCCCAATCACTGCTGAGTTGTTGGCTGAGGGAAATATCACCATTAGTCAAGTTGTAGTTGATAAAAGCACTACAAAAGACAATGTCAAAAGTTCCTTAGGTGATGAATTGGGGGGTGAAGAGTTACTCTATTGGCTAGAGTCGCGCCCAAATGAAAACGGGCGAAGCGTGATTTGTCGCCGCCTTCCAGACGGGCAGATAGAAGAGCTAAGTTCACCTGCTGCCAACATTTCAACAGGGGTTCATACCTATGGTGGGGCAGCTTGGTGGGTTGAGTCAGACACATTATATTTTCAAGACGCAAATTACTCACGAAGTCACTCAAGCGGGGAAATCTCAGGGGCATTATATGTTCAATCAATTGGTGACGAATTAAAAGAAGAAAAGTTAAGGGGGGGCAAGTCAAAAACAGGCAAGTCAAAGGAAGGTGCAAAATTAATCGCAGAATGTGACGGAGTGCAGTTTGCAGATGGTCGGCCAGCGGGAAAATACTTTATTTGCGTTACCGAAAGAGAGCAAAGAGAGCCTAAAAGAAATATAAGCGAAAATATGAGCGAAAAGACAAATAAAAAGACAAGCAAAAAGACGGGCGACAAAGAACCAATTGCACAAATAGAGGCGGTTCCACTTGACGGTTCAAAAAATTTAACTGTGCTTGTGAGTGGAGCTGATTTTTATAGTTCCCCTCGTTTAAGCAAAAGCCTGAATAAAACAAGTCGTTCATCTGACAGCAAGCCTGAAAATATATTTGCTGACCAAAAGCTGGCATGGCTTCAGTGGAATCATCCTAATATGTCTTGGGATAAAACTGAGCTGTGGGTCGGAGACTTTTCAGCTGACCTGTTGAATACAGCCAAGCCAGAGCTTTCAAATATGCGAAAAGTTGCTGAAGGGAGCTGGATCTCTCAGCCTGAATGGCTAGATGAAAATAGGCTGACATTTATTAGCGAAGAAGACAATTGGTCAAAATTTTTTATTTGCGACACATCTAAGGGCGAGGCAATTGAACACGATAAAACCGAACACGATGAAATTGAATACAATGAAACCGCAATCTCGTTGCTAAAAAGTTTTAATGCTGAGGTGGCTTTGCCTGAATGGTCGTTTGGAGAGTCAAGATACTGCTTTGGTGATTTGTCTAATGACAATCATTTAGATGGCAACCCTTTCGACCCCTTAGACAATTCTTTAGACACAAACCCAGATCATTTGGCGTCTCTAGCTTATGCCACTTCTTCAGGTGGCTCAGAACAGTTAAATGTTTTTGGGGTAGCAGTTGAAGGATATAGTTCGTTTAGCCAAATTAGGAAATATAAAGATGGGGTGATAGCACTTGCTGGGTCTCCAGAGCGATTACAAGAGATTGTTTATTTTGCTGGGGATGGTTCACATGAAATTCTTTATGCTCCTAACCAGCTTGAAGAATTGACCGCATTAATCGAATCGATTGAATCGACCGCATTGACCCAATCGACTCAAGCCAAAAAATTAGATAGCTTTTCTTTTTCGGTTTCAGAAGCGGTGGAGTTTCCATCGGGTGAAGATGGGGTTAGAAAAACTGCCTATGGGCTTTTCTATCCAGCCATTTATTCGCTGGGAACAAAATCCAAAGATAGTGGATTAAAAAACAAGGCACAAAAAAATGAAGCTGACTCAGAAAATAAAGCAAGCGATGAACTCCCCCCGCTAATCGTGATGGCACACGGCGGCCCAACTGGGGCTGCCAGAACATCGCTTTACTTACCCCAGCAGTTTTGGACAAGCCGTGGGTTTAACGTTTTAGATGTGAACTATCGGGGCAGCACGGGTTTTGGCAAAAAATATCGCCAAGCGCTAAACGGCAAGTGGGGCGTAGCAGATGTAAATGATTGCATTGCTGGGGCAAAATATCTTATTGACGCTGGCTTGGTGAATGAAAACCAAATCGCAATACGAGGGAGCAGCGCTGGCGGAATGACTGTGCTACTAGCGCTAGCTGAGTCAGATGTTTTTTCTTGTGGGGCAATCAAATATGGGGTGGTTGATTTAGTTGCGCTTGAAAAAATCACTCATAAATTTGAAAGCCACTATATTAAGCAACTGGTGGGAAGTGAAGTTGCCTTGAAGCAACGTTCCCCAATAAATCATCTTGATAAAATCAATACGCCCTTGCTTATAATGTCAGGCACAAATGACCCTGTGGTTCCACTTGAACAAAGCCAGCAACTGGCAAAAGCCCTTAAAGAAAGGAAGGTCAAACACGAGCTACTATTATTTGAAGGCGAAGGGCATGGGTTTCACCGAGCAGATAGCCTAATCAAAGCCCAAACAGCAGAGCTTGAGTTTTTCCTTAGCTGCTTCTAAGCCAAGATTGCTTTTAGGGAATTTTCAGATTAGCTTGCGTGACTCAGGTTATGCTGTGCGGCGCTGAATTAAATCTAGCCCGTTGTCTCGCATAATCTTTTTAATGCTCTCATCTGAGAACCCTTCAAGGTCATCTACGAACGCGAGTGGGTTGGCCAAACCTTCGGCGTGTGGGTAGTCAGAGCCAAATAGCATTTGGTCATCGCCAATCAAATCAGCTAACTCATTCATATCGTCTTCATAGAAAGGTGCAACCCAGATATGCTTTCTAAAAACCTCAAGTGGATTTTCGTCAAACAAGTGCTTTTGTTGCTTGTATGCCTTTTCCATTCTTTGGAAGAGCGGTTTTACCCACTGCGCCCCTGTTTCAATAGTTGCCATTCGCACATTAGGAAAACGTGTAAAGACTTGGTCGCTCATCAGTGAAGCGATGGCATCTGCCACTGGCGACATGTTGAGCATGCTTTGAAGAGCTGTTTGGCGGAATGATTCAAACTCGCTATTTAGCCCCCAATAGCCAAGCATGAATCCATAGCCAGCATCGCCAGAGTGCATTGCAACGACAATGCCTGCATCATTGACTTTTTGCCAGAAGGCATCGTGGTGTGGGTTGCCAGGCGTCAAGTTTCCTAGCTCGGTTAGCACTGGTGCCGGGCGCAAGTTGATTACTCGACAGTCGTGGTCAAGTGCCCATTCCAGTTCTTCCACTGCCTCATCAATATCTGACAATGTGATGTATGGAGAAGCATAAATCTTGTCTTTATAAGCAAAGCCCCATTCTTCTTCTATCCAGCGGTTAAACCCTTTGAAGGCAGCACGCATGGCGGGGAGGTCGTGGGCGAGTGCGCTTTCCATTCCTACACCTAAGGTGGGGAAGAAATATGCTGCTTC